>NZ_JAOAOI010000010.1:0-28182 GCF_025209835.1 Mycoplasma sp. HS2188
GGGATTTATTTCAAATTTTATACAGCATACAGGCTCCTTAAAACGACTATTTCTAGTACTTTTCCAAAAACCCCTAAGGTAAAAATGAAAAATAGGTATTTCTACCTACTTTGTTTTATATCCCTCTTTTTTTATCGCTAAGCATTTTAAGTATTGATGTCATAGACGGTGCAATCAATTGTAATCTAGATGGATTAGATAGTGAGCTAGTCTTATAGTTAATTGCCTTATTTCTAAATGTTAGATCTAATAAATCATTTTTTCAAACTTTGATGTTTTCAAGTATTCTATTTCCCATTTTTATCCTTTTCTACTCATTTTATGCAATAAAGTGCGCTGAGTACGCTAATATTAAAATTATACGTTATTTAAGTTGTTGATATTCCCTAAATAATTATTTATAAAAACAACTTCAATTAATAATTATATACAAGGGCGAAAAATGAACCTGAATCGTAAAGGTTCGGGTTTTTGTTAAAATTTATGAATTTAAGCAAAAAAACATTTTATGGGATGACATTTAAAAAATATAATTTAAGAATGAGTATGGAATCAAAAACAGGTAAGGGATCTGGAAGACCTAGAAAAAAAGATAGAGAATTAGAAAATCAAAAAAGAAAAGAAGCATTAAAGAAGATAACCAGAGATCAATTAGAATTTTTAATAACAGATATTTTTTACGAGAAGATTTTAGAAAGAAACGATAGCAAGGACTTGGACGAAGCTATTGAGAAATTTAAAAAAAGATACGGTTTTTAGCGAAAATTAAACAGCAATATTAAGGAATTTATTGATGGATACAGTAACGATAGATCTATAAAAATTAGATTTAAAAACATCCCCCCAGTGAAATGTGGGATGTTTATAGTCGCAAGAAATTATTTGAGTCTAATTTTCTTGTCCTAGCCTATAAATGGTTTTTTCATTAATAGACTTATTTTATTGATGTTAAACTACATTTTAGCTAATTTTTTGAAAATTATTTCAAAAGCTTTTTCATTTTCTGGTTCATATTTTCTTGTTTTTCTTAGTTCTTCCTTAAAATTTTTTTCAGAAAACATATTAATTATTTTTTTATCCACGATATTAACTCCACTTGAAATAAAACTTTTTTTAAATTCTAACACATTAATAACTTATATAAACATTTTTTTCTATTCATTTTTTTATATATTGTTTTGTTTTTTCTTTTCTCTTATTGATATCATCATCGAAATTTTTGATTTTTTTAACACATTCAGCATATTCGCTGTTATTTTCTAAGTAAGCTAAAATGTTTTCAGTTTTATCATTTGAAAGTAAAATAACAAAACATTCTAACTCCTTTTCCATATTTTTATCATAAATTTCGCCTGTTTTGCGTAGTAAGCTATATCACTTAAAATAGTAACCTAATTGGTTTGTTAAACTTGTAAAAAAGTAAATGCAAATCTTTTGTTACCATTTAAAAATAAATGAGAATTTAACAAACTTATGAACAACCATGATATTAAATCAAATATACTTCAATCGTTTTCTAAATATGAGAATTTATTTAATTGATTTAAGAAAAAATCATTAATGTTAGAATCTAGCCTTAAACAAAAATCGAGTTTATCCTTACTATCAGTTTTAATGTCTTTAGCGTAATCTAGTGCTATTTTATAAGTTTTTTTATAAATTAATTCAGCGAATTCTGGTCAAAAATCTGCTTCCTTTTTACTTAAATCTATCGGTTCGAAGACAATCTCAATAGGGTCAGTGTAATGACTGACAAAAAAATATTTTTCTTTTTCTTTTTTTATCAATGAATTTTTATGTTTGTTTATAAAATCTGAAAAGTTTTTTGCTTCAATAGAACTTATAATTATTCTTTTTGTGCGCATAAAAATATTTTAACATAATCGCAAGTGACAATAATGTTTTTGTACTTAACATATTTACTATAGTCATCACTCAGTGTTTTATTTATACACAATTAATTAATGAGCAAAAATCATTTTTCGTGTTGAATTGCAGTCTTTGTGTCCTCAGTAACCAATACAATTGGTAAAAATAAGGTATTAAAATAGGCATTAGAATACTTTATCTGGACAAATTATAAAAATCCAAAGGTTTTATTCATTAATCTCAAAAATAGGTCTATTTTTGTGTATTATGTCAATATTACACAGCCGATTATAGATATTTGTTCTTTATATTATTCGTAAATAAAAGATTATGAGGTTATAAAAAAGCAAAACAATTGTTTTGCCTTATAGATTATTTAAAACTTAATTCAACTTCGTCGTGAAGTACTTGCATTTTGGCATATAAAATTTTTTCCTGTTGTTTAGTGCTCATTATTTTTTCATAATTCTCGAATAAAAATTCATTGATTTTATTGCTCAATAATTCGTCAATATTATTGATTATTCCTCTCGCTCCCATCAATGCATCATTTTTATTATTTAAATGTTTTACTAATTCGTCGATATTATCATTGTAGTCAATAATCACGTTGTAATTATTCTCTATTTCTTTAAATAAAACTTTTAATTTTGACTCAACAATGCTTTTAATTATTTGGTAGCTATGAATGAAATTAAACGGTACGATGTTTTTATCGCCTATACGGTTTAATAATTCGGGTCTATTTAATTTTTCAATAAAATGTTTGCGCACCTGTTCGATAAATTTTTGACGCACTAAGGGCTCATCATTAATGACGGCTTTTTTAATATCGGTTGTCCCGATGTTAGAGGTAAAAATAATAAAAGTTTCAGAAAAATCAATTAACTCACCTTTTGAAGAAGTCAATCTTCCATCTTCTAATATTTGCAAAAATTTGTCTAGGATTTTAGAGTGGGCTTTTTCAATTTCATCAAACAATAAAATTGAAAAAGGATTTTGTTTTACTTTATTTGTTAATTCGCCACCTGAATCGTAACCAACATAGCCTGGAGGCGCTCCTATTAAACGTTGATCTGAGTGTTCATGATTATATTCAGACATATCAAATCTAATTAGTTTTTTCTCGTCACCAAAAACAAATTCGGCCAAAGTTTTAGATATTTCAGTTTTCCCAGTTCCGGTCGGACCGACAAAAAACAAAATTCCTTTAGGTTTGTTTTTTGATTGTGAATATAAAACACCATTTAAACCTAAAAATGAGCTAGTTAAAACATTATATATTTTATCAATTGCGTAGTCTTGTCCTTGAACCCTTTTAGAAAATTCGTTTTTTAAATTTTTAATTTTTTGGTAATCAATCTTTTCCCATTGCGATTCTTTTTGATTGAAATTAGTCAAATTATACCGGTTAGCAAATGTTTGTTTATTATCCCTGATACGTGCAAATTGCATAATTTCACGACAACTAAGACCATCAGTCAATGCGGCAACATTATTCAAGGTGGTGCCTTCAACACCTAATTCATTAGAATCGGATGTTCTAAAGTATTTTGACTCGTTTTTGATGATTTCTTTACGTTCATCAATATTAGGTTTTTTAATAAAAATCTCAGCATATTCAATATTTTTATTGTAAATATCAGGAATTAGATTATTTGAATCACGCATTATTAAAACAAGTTTATCTTGCTTATCTAATCTTCCATAATCATCTAAATAATGCTCTTTATTATTGTTATTCAAAAATAGAGAAATTAAATTAATTAAATTATCTAAATAATTACTTTGATTGTTTTGGTTATTGAAAATACTGTCAGCAAAATCAATTACATAAATACCAGGTGTGTGTTTAGTTCCTGTTTCGGGATTGTCAACAGTTGGTTCAACAATTCTCAGCATAAATTCGTCAATATTGTCCACATCTGTAATTGTTTTATAATTTTTATTACCGTCTTCATCCAGTAAATTTAGCAATTTAAAACCTGGAGAAAAATATTCAGCCTTTGAATAATTATTTTGACGAGCGAAATTTTCAATTATATTTTTTAAATCAACACTAATAAAATTGTTATTTTCGTCTATATAAGAATATAAATCATTGACATTTCCAGTAATGGAAACAATGTTTTTTTGTGCTAATTTGATTTCTAAATATTTTAAAGATTTACGCATTTGTTTTATTCACTTTCATTTTAGCTTCTCTGCTTAAAGGGCGTGCTCCAGAAACACCACGGGTAATTATTTTTTTGCTTTTTACATAACCAAATTTAACTAAATCACGCTCAACATTTTCAGCTAAGCTTCAACACATATGATTTTCATAATCACCTATATCATAACTAACTGTACCATCTAGATTCAAGTTCAGTATAAATGAATTATTTTTTAGTGCTGAATTTTTAAATTTTGATATGAACAAATATCTTGGTTTTGTTTTATTTTCTGCATCAGTTTGTACAATAAATTCAATGTTTTTGTGTGTATATTTGTATTTCTTAAAAATCGATTTATAAATCTCGTTTTTATGAATGGCTTCGTGATATTGATTCAAAATTTCTTTTACATAAGGTGCATAATCAGCTAGTTCTTGATAATTATCAATGAACATGAATTCGTTAAGTAAAGAACCTTTTAATTTTGGATCAACATTTTGCTCCAAAACATATTTTTTTAATTCTTCTTTTAGAGATGAGTGTTTTTGTTTATCGATATTTTCTTGTTTGACTTGCGATAATACTTTAGTGAAATTTTCAGGAGTAAAATCCAATTGTAATTCATTCATTTTTTCAAGCACTATTTTTGATAAAAAGCCATTTTGCACAATTAATTCATTTATTAATCGTGTACGTTCATTGATAATGTCATCAAAAGAGACATCAATTGTCATATTTTGGACTGTTTTAATTAAATTGCTCTTTTGCAAATTGTACTTTTCAATTAAGTCTTGCTCGCTAACAAAATCTCTGTCAGCAACTTCGCCTTTTATTTTACCAATGGCCTCTAATCTTTTTTCAATATCCTGTACTCGTGACATTATTTTGTCTATTTCTTCGCAAACTAATTGCGAATTAACAATATTGGCAAGCGAAATTAGATTTTTCTTAATATCTTCAATCTCGCGTTTTTCCGTCTCAATGTTTATTTCAAAACTAATAAATGCTGCGTGACTCATTTTATTGCTCCTTATCTTTTTTGCTTGTTATTTCTTTGGGTTTTAATACAAGCTTTTGCAAATGATTATCAATCTCTTTTTGCATATTTTCAATCTCAAATAAACTCATTTTATTTACTTTGTTCTTGAATGAATTATCGTGATCATGATGAGCTTTATTCAGCACATCTGAAACAATCGACTTTAATTTTTTTAATTCAGCAGTAGGGTTGTGTAAGTTTAACATTTCATTGATCATAGCTTTGTCATCTATATCTATACTTTGTTGCTGTTTGATTTTTTTCTTCAATTTGACCTCTAAATTGACTCTCATGTTTCTCAATAAGCCAAGCTTGTATTCAAACAAATTTCCTTCATTTATTGACTTGACGTCTTTAAGTAATTTATTATATTGTTTGTATTCAGCAATCTGAGATGGGTCAATTGGATCAATATTTTTTACGAATTTAACAATATAATCTTCGAATTTATCTTTAATTTGTTCTAGATTTTGTTCGTATTCTTGTTTGTCAAAATCTTGATTTTCAATAGTTTTGCGATATAAATTTAGATCTCTTAGTTTTTGATAAAAATCAGAAATATATTGTTCTGGTTTTCACTTACCGTTAAACAGATAATTATTTTCGCTATATTTGAATCCAATTAAATTGTTAAGCGATTCTCATTCAGTAAATTGAATAGAATGAAGAAAATTGTATAAATCATCACTTATTTGAGTTATATTGCCTTTTCTTAACTCATCAATTTTTCCCAAAATAGTGATCAATTCCTCCGAGTCATCAATGTAATGCTCGCTTATTATTTTTTTAACATCAGAAAACGGCAATGATTCAATAACATCAATATTAGCAAATAATCAGTCTTTGAATCCTTCCATACCAACAATTGCTTCTAAATTCTCAATTAATAAGCGAACGGTAAAAGTACTCATTTTTTCTGGTTCAAAGTTAACTTTATTGTTCAGTAATTTAGCAATCGTTGTTTCTTGTTGATCAAAACCTATGACACGTGCTTTAGTATTGTAAAAATTAACAACAAAATCACTTAGATACACTAAATTCATCTTTTTTTCTGGATTAATTGAGACCCACTTAGCAAAAAGCGAGTGGAATTCTTTTTCTTCCTTTGTTCACTTTTTATTGATTATTTCGTCGTTGAAAGCTAATGAAAATTCATTTTTTGATATTTTTTCTGTGTATTTAAAATTATTCATTTGCCCATTAACACTATCAATATTTAGTATTTTTTCAATAATTTTATTGATTTCTAGTTCTTTTTGTGCTTCTTCGTCTAATTCTAAACCATTGACTTTTTTCAAAAAATCTAAGGTTTTTAAGTCACTGGCCATAACTTTATTTTCATTTATGGTAAAACTAAATTCATCTTCGAATCATTCGAGACGTTCAGTTTCTTGCAAAAATTCATCCTTTTCGTTGCCGTGTACATTAAAATCAACAAAAACTTTGTTTTTATCTCAATTATCTTCAAAATAAACTTTAAGAGTTGATTCTAAAAGCTTAAGATATGTTGTGTCAAAAATCTTTTTAACATCAAGGTGACGGTAATCACTGACATTTATTTCGCTCGTTGTCGTATTCATGTTTTCAATAGATTCTTCTAAACTCAATAAGTTTTTGTAGAATACTAGATTTTTTGCTTCACTCTTAGACTCTAAACTGACAAAATTATCCTTATCAAATTCTCTTGCGATTGATGGATGTATTATTTTATCGTCTTTACCAAGTTGGTATAAGTATAATTCAGCTATATCAGTAATAGTCAAATTAGTCAAATTATCAGATAGTATTATTTTGTTATCCAATAAATATCGGAACTCGCTCAAACAAAAATCCATAAGTGAATCTCTATCTATTTTGGTAATTTGTTTTAAAAAGTCCTTAACTGTTAATTCACGGTATTTTTCAAAGTCATATAGTAAGAATAAAATAATAATGTTTTGAATATCATTAGACTTTTGCACGGATTTAAATTTGGCTTCAAAGGGAACTTTGATCCGAGGAATTAATAATTTTGCATTGAATTTTTCACTCATTAGTAAGCCTTTCTATATGTATCTTCATCTTGTGCAATTTCTAAGTATTCTTTCAATATTCATTTTTGATCATTAACTATTTTTTTATTGTTATCATCTCATGATGATACATTAAATGATAAATCTTTTAACTCCTCAAACGCACCGACTAAAATTAGAGATTGTTTTGCTCTTGAAACGGCAACATTAATACGTTCAGCGCTTTTATAAAAGTCATAATTTCTTTTATCTCTATATTGTAAATTGCCATCTTTAAACATACCTTTAGCCCTTACAAAATCGACAATGATGATTTCTTTTTCCCGACCTTGAAAGTTGTCGACTGTGTCGACTTTGATACGATTTATTGTTTTAGTTTTCAATTCTTTTAATTTTTCTTTTAAATACTCTCTTATAATTGAGTTTTGAGAACGAGTCATAGAGATTATTCCGATTTTTTCTAAGTCAAATTTTTGTCCATCTGAATTATTCAAAATAATATTAGAGACAATTTCGCTGATTACAAAGGCATTATATTCATTGACTGCTGAAGCTGTGGTTTTGTTGCTATCAAATGTCGTAGTTTGGTCAAACGCTTTAAAATCATTTGCCTCAACGGTATGCGAAATATTTGTATTGCGTATTTTTTTATTGTAAAAATTCTCATTGATATAACTTGTGTCGTATATAACAACTGGTTTTTTAATTTTTTGTTCCTCGTATCTATAGTTAATTAAATAAGGAGTGGTATTTTTGTTCGGTGTACTTAACTTTTCATCAAGATCATAATTGACATTTACATACTTTTGAATATCTTCATTGAATCGATGTTGCTCAGTTAAAAATGTATAAAAATATTTGTTGAAATTGTTGCTGTAACGAGTGCTATTTTGACTATTTTTCTTCAATTTAAGTGCGTTAAATTTAAAGAACGGATGTTTAAGTTCATTGATTAGTTCTTTTATATTTTCGTCCGAGAAAAATCATTTATATTGGAATTTATTATTGTCATAATCGATTGATTTGGGTCTCAACTCTTTAATTATCGGGAATGAGTCTAATAATTTAGCAATATCAGTGCTTTCAATATGTTCTTGCAAAATTGAACCCGTCTCAAAATCAAGAACAGGTGGTAATTGACGATAATCTCCGGCCAGTAATATTTTTTCTGATAACATACATGAATTAATAATTTCCAGAGTATTACTTTTCGACACCTCGTCCACAATTGTCATATAAACCGGGTATTGTAAAAATAATTCTTTAGGTTCTAGCAATGAATTTTTTCTAGGATTAATAATTTGGCGTGCTGTTGTAGTTAAACCAATTAAATTAATTAAGTTGTTTTCGAACACATAGTCCGAAAACAATTCACTTATTCTTGCATTGTGTTCGTCTGTTCTTGATTCGATTTTATTTTTAATCAATTTTAACTTGCTTATGATTTTATCTGGTACTTCATTATCATTGCTTTTATTAAGACGTAAATTATTTAAGTCAATATTTTCTTTTTTAAAAGTTTCAAATAATTTATTGATTCTATCATTTCGCAAGATTAATTTCGATAGTGTCAAAGAATGATTGATAACTTCTTCTACCCGATTACGTTTTATTTCTCTATTTAAATCATCACAAGCGTATTCAATATTACTAATTTCATCTGGCTCATATTCATTTTTAAAATTTTCCATTAACTCGTTAATATTGAACTCATATTTTTCAAAAAATGTTTCTAGTTCATCTACAGTGAGTTTATTCTTGCTATCTAGTTTTGCGAGTAGCAATAATATTTTTTTGTTGTACTCAAAATTGGCTTTGGTTTCTAACTCGCCAATAGTCATCATTTTTTTGTAAAACTTATCCATTTCATCACGGATATTTCTTTTTAAATTATGTTTAATAATTGATAATGAAAAATTATAAAAAGCGTGATCTAAGTCAAATATGTTTGATACATCGTCGTTTTCTTCTAATGTGTTTTGGGTTTTAATATTTTTGTCATTTCTTTTGCGAATGGTTTTATAGAAAATAAAATTAGGATCATCTTCCGTTAATTCGTTGATACGGTCAAAAGCGTTCAAAATTGCTTCGTGTGTCGAAGACATTAACAAGACATTTTTATGTTTATTATTGATAATATGATAAATTAAGGCACTTACCGACTGTGTTTTACCAGTTCCCGGAGGACCTTGTAAATAAGAAAGACAAGGAGTTAAAATGGCTTTTTTTACTGCTTGTTCTTGTTTATCATTTAGCCTGATCACCGATGGTAAATTTAAACTATAATCATTTATATTCTCTTCATTGACTGAAAAAAACTGTGGATTTTCTATTGATTTTGCTAAAAGCGGATTTTTGTATTGCCCTGATTTGAAATTTCTCAATGAATTATAAAATCTTTTGTGTTTGCTATAACTTCCGTAATCTTCATCAGTAATAATAAAATTATTGTTTTCTTTGAAAATTTTAGATAAATAGCCTCTAACGATTTTGATTCTACTAATATGTATTTTCTTAATTTCTTCAATTCTAAGATTTTTTAATTCACTATTTCTTATTGAAAATTCGTAATAATCAAATTTGCCTTTTTGTTTCCAAATAGTTTCTTGAGAATCTGTTATTATTTTTTGATTTGAACTATTTGTGGTAGCTAATTTTTCGTTTTCTTTTTCTCAAAAATCATATTCTTTTTTATATTCTTCATATTGACTTGCGAGTCTACTTTTCTCGTCATTTTTTATCTTCAATTCTTTTCTTTTCTCAGTAAGATTTAAATTAACAATTGACATTTCATAATCTTCATTATTGTCATCAGGTGTATGTTTTTTGCTTTTTTTATTAACTTGACTATTTAAATCTTCTATTTCGCTTTCTAAATTAGAAATTTCTTCATTGAGATAAATTATTTTTGTGTTTAGGTTATCGATTTGGTCACGCTTGTCTTTATTTAAATATTTTTCGTCGTTTAGCTTTATCGACTTATTGTTTTCATCAATTGTTTTCTTAAGATCGTTAATATGTTTTCCTAAAAGACCAACCATATCAAAAGGCTTAAATTTCAATATTCTTGTATCTAAAACAATTTTTTCTTCGCTATCGTCAGTGTTGTAAAAATATAACGATGTTTTACCGTTATTAACCACATCAACAAATTCAGAGTTATGTTCGGGTGTTTCAATTCGCATTAAAAATTTAGTTACTTCATTTTCACTATCCATTCTCAAGACAATAGGAAAAATATTATTTAGATTTGATCTATCATATTTTCGCTTTTGTTTTGAAATGTAATCAGTATAAAAGCTAAGCGTTTTATCTAATTTAACCATCCCATTTTGTTGCTTGCGGCCTGATTTAAAAATGTTTGACTCTTTGTGTGACTCAATAACTATTTGTTTTAACATACTAGTCGTTAGTTGAAAGCTATTGCGTTCTGAGAAAGAGAAAATTAGATTAATGTCAGTGTCATTATAGTTTTTATATCCATTTTCACTTAAATGTTTCTCATCAAAATCATCTAATATTCCCACTCGATTGAACTCAAAACTTGATTTTTTTTCTTCATCGAAATTCGTCTTAACATAAATACAAACATTTTTTCTATTATTAAATATATTTTCTTCATCTTTTAAAAAGATCATAAAAACAAGCGAATCAACTCTAATTTTATCCTTTGACTCAATAAAAAAAGATCGTTGTTAACGATATAATAAGATTTAATTGATGATTGTATTCGCTCGAAAAATTCTTCTATATTCGAATCGAGTGTAAGTTCTTTTTTAACAAAAGACTCTAAATGATCTTTAATGTAATAATTAAAACGGCTCTCCCCTGATTCGGCTACTTGTTTACTGTCGCCAATTTCCATTTTTTTATTTTTATTTATATGAATAATTAATTCCATTTTTTCACCTTATATTTCTATTTTATCAAAAAAAATAAGTCAACAAAATGATTGCCATATCCTGTAAATGCCACTTATTTTTTCAGTCAATATTCAGTTAAAATTATGTTTTTTCAGAAAGATATTAGGCCCATAAAAAAAGCATTATTGCTTTGTTTTTCAATAAATTTATACAAAAAACCGAATCTTTACGATTCGGTCTAATGATTTTTATCTATCAAATTTTTACACGCTTATGAGCAGGAATAAACATTCCATCGCCTTCTTTAATATTGAAAGCATCAATAAATTCTTGTCTGTTTGCTGCTTGAATATTTGCTCTTAAATTAGTTGGGGCGTGTGGGTCGCTTTCTAATAATCTTTGAGCTGTTAATGGTTGATATTTAGCTTTTCAAACTCTGGCTCAGTTAATGAAAAATTCTTGCGCATTGTAATCTTTTTCCATTTTTGCGGCTGTAATTGCGCTCTCTACACCACCTGCATCGGCGATATTTTCGCTGACGGTTAAAGTTCCGTTGCATTTACCATAATCAGTTTCTACTCCGTCAAATAGATCTATCATAGCTTTGGTTTTTTGCCCAAATTTTTCAAAATCTTCAGGTGTTCATCACATATTTAAATTACCTTTTTCATCGAAGTTGGCTCCGTTATTGTCGAAAGCATGCGATATTTCGTGAGCAATAACAGCACCAATACCACCGTAATTCTGTGATGATGTGTTATTGATTGAATAAAAGGCACCATTTAATATAGCGGCAGGGAAAACTATATGGTTATACATTGGGTGATAATAAGCATTTACAGTAGCTGGTGACATTCCTCAATAATTTTTATTGATTGGTTCTAAGTATTGAGAAAATTTATATTTTGAGTATGTTTTATTGAAATTAAACACATTTTCAATAATTGAGTCTGAACTTACAACTAAATCTTTATAGTAAGGTCTTAATTCTTTTGGATAGCCAATATGAACGCCTAAAGCATTCAATTTAATTATGGCTTTTTTGATTGTTTCTTTACTTAGTCAAGTGTTGTTTTCAAGGTTATTTTTATAAACTTGAATCATATTTTGAACCATTTTTTCTATGTTTCGTTTTGCTTTGGCACCTAGATATTTTTGCCCATAATATGTACCAACTGGAATGTTAAAGTAAGATAAAGCTAATTTTAAAGCATATTTGTTTTTATTTTCTACTTTAGCTTGACCACTCACACTTAAAGAATATTGTGAGGCTATAGTTCTTGTTTTTTCATCTAAGTATTTTGAAAAGCGAATAATAAATTTAACTGCGATTCATGCAATAATTTTTTCAAAATGTTTTGGAGAAAATAATTTATCAATATTTAAAGCAAAATTGTCATCACTGAAAACTATTTCATCGACTTCCTTATTAATTATTGAGCTAACTACTTCTCTAAAGTCAAAGTTTTTAGTTCTATTAGCGATACGATTGAATTTATATGGTTTGTATAATTCGGTGTATCTAACTTTTTGTAATGATGTTAAAGAATATTTAGCAATTAATTCATCATATTGTAAAGTCAATTTAATTAATTTATTAACTTGTTTAACATCGTCGATGTAAGGAGTTAATAATTTTTTCGCCATTTTTTTGAATGATGTTAAAAATTTAGTTTTGATTTCCTCGTTTTGATAATGATCCTTATCAGGCAAAATATGACTAGCTATACCTGCGTATAATGTTTGTTTTTGCGAGTCTAAAAAATCACTTTCTACACCAAAATCAATTGGTAAAGGGTAATCTTTTAGTAAAAAATCTACATATTTTGTCATTAATTCATCCATGTTTTGAATGTTTAATATTTCATTCAAATATGGTCTTAAAGGTTCAACGCCTCTTTGGTTTCTTTGTTCAAAGTTAGCGGTTAATTTGTAGAAACGAGCAAAATTTTGTAAATTTTGATCAATTAATTTTCCTTCATCATCTTTTTTTACTAATCTTTTCGCTAGACGTGCGACAATTTTTTCATTTTCAATATCCAATCTCACGAACTCGCCTATCGATGTTCGATCAGATGGAATTTCAGTTTGTTCTAATCATTCATTATTTACCGATTTAAACAAATCATCTTTTATTTCATATTTCATTTATTTCTCCTTCTTTTTTTATTTAAATAAAACTTCATAGATTTCATCATAGCTTTCGACTGGAATAAATTTAATTGCTTCCTTAACTTCTTGAGCAATGTCTTTCAAGTTTTTTTGGTTTGATTTAGGTATAAATACAGTTTTAACACCTTTTTTATACGCCGCAAACGATTTTTCTTTTAGTCCACCGATTTCAAGGACACGACCTCTTAAAGTAATTTCGCCAGTCATTGCTACATCTTGGCCAACTGGTTTGTTGCTTAATGCAGAAATTAAAGCAGTGGTGAAAGTAACACCGGCACTTGGTCCGTCTTTAGGTACAGCTCCTTCTGGAACGTGAATGTGTACTTCATTTTCCTCAAAGTTGAAATCAATATCAAATTTTTTGGCATTAGATCTTACATATGAATATGCAATAGCTGCCGATTCTTTCATTACATCTTTTAATGAACCGGTTAATTTAAAGCCACCGTTTTTGCTTGGATATGGACTAACTTCAATTTGTAAGGTGCTTCCACCAATTGATGTGTAAGCCAAACCATTTACAACACCAATTTGAGGTTCGCCCACTTTATTGTTTTCACTGTATTTTGGAGTTCCAAGTAATTCAAAAGCAGTTTCTTTATCAATCTTGAATGTTTCAATTTTTTCGCCTGAAACAATTTTAGTTACTATTTTACGTGCTAGTTTATCAAATTGACGTTTTAAAGCACGCACACCGGCTTCGGCTGTGTAATTTTTAATAATTGCTTCAATAACATCATCTTCAATTTCGAATTGTTCTGGTTTTAAATGAGCTTGACGAATAGAAATTGCAATTAAATGTTCTCTCGCAATTTTGATTTTTTCGCTTGTTGTGTATGAGT
The DNA here is from genome assembly GCF_025209835.1 of Mycoplasma sp. HS2188. Lineage (NCBI taxonomy): Bacteria > Bacillati > Mycoplasmatota > Mollicutes > Mycoplasmatales > Mycoplasmataceae > Mycoplasma > Mycoplasma sp. HS2188. The sequence goes on from NZ_JAOAOI010000010.1 coordinate 13,954, forward strand.
TCAACTCAATAATTTCCACTCTATCCAATAGAGGTGCTGGAATATTTTCGTAATAGTTAGCAGTTGCAATAAACATAACTTTTGACAAGTCATATTCATGTTCTAAGTAGTTATCTTGGAATTTTGTGTTTTGTTCAGGGTCTAGCACTTCTAACATCGCTGACGATGGATCGCCTTTATAATCTGAAGACATTTTATCAATTTCGTCAAGTAAAATTAATGGGTTTGAGACACCTGCTTTTTGAACAGCTTTAATAATTTTACCAGGCATTGATCCAACGTAAGTTCTTCTGTGACCTCTTATTTCACTTTCATCGTGAACCCCACCTAGTGAGATTTTAATGTAACTTTTGTTTAGAGCTTCAGCAATTGCTCTAGCTAATGATGTTTTACCAGTTCCAGGAGGACCTACTAAAGTTAAAATTGGAACATTATTGAAATTTTTCTGTATTTTTGTTGAATTTTCTTGATTTTCTTTGAATAATTCTAAATCAATTTGGTGCCCATTGTCAAAAGGTAATAGAGTTTTATTTTTGTTTTTGCTTATCTCATTTTTGTGATTGATGATTAATGATAGATATTCAATAATTCTCTCTTTCACTTCACCTAAACCGTAATGGTTTTTGTCTAAGATTTCTCTTGCTTTTTTGATATCTAATGTTTCAACTTCTACTTTTCTTCATGGAAGTGATTTTAAGGTGTTAATGTATGTACCAGTAATATTGGCATCAGGAGTTCCTGACATCATTCCTTTTAATTTTGAAGTTTCACTTTTAATCAATTTTGTTACTGAATCAGGGAACATTTTTGCTTTTTTATCATTACGCATGATTTTTGAATATTCTGATTCTTCTTCTTCGGGATCTAAATCTTCTGATTGTAAAATTTCTTTTATTGATTTTAATTTTTCTTTAAGTAGATATTCTCTTTGTTGTTTTTCTAGATTATCTTTTACTTTTTTATTGATTTCATCTTCAATTGAGTATTTTGAAACCGATTCTTTTTCTTTTTTTCTTGGTTTGATTGTAGGTTCAAAAACAAAAGTATCGTCCTCTAATTCTTTAGGCATTTTTCTTTTGCCTATTAAATCACTAAATAATTCAATATTTTCAAATTCTTTTTTCTCTTTTGGTGAAAGATCTTTAATAAAGTAAAATCTACGAATAAAATTAGATACTATATAAATAGCTTCTTGAATATTTTCGCTACTTAACATTTTTAATTTAGTTAAGCTATCTACCCCACTATAGTATGAAATCGAAGCAACTACATCAATTAATGAAGAAAAATTCATATTTGTATCATAACCAGCATATCCTTTTTCGTTAGTATCAGTATTAACTAATGAATATGGACTGTTTTCAACAACTGTAAATGTGATTTTTGCTCATAAGGTTGTTTGTGCTAATTGGGTAACTGCTTCTTCGATTTGACTCAACATTGCAGTTGATTCCACAAATTTTTCGACATCGTCGTTGTATGGAACTTTGACTGTTTCCATCGCAAATGCGTCTTTTAATAATTCTGTTTTATTGCCTTCTTGATCATACATATCTTTTCAAATATGTCTGCTAATTCCTGCTAAAAGTAGTGATCAAACACCATTTTCTTTTTTGACTACTTTTTTAACACGAGCAAATGTTACAAATGATTCAATATCTTCTGAGGTTAATTCCTCGTAGGCTTTAGCTTCATTTTTTTGAATTAAATCAAGATCTACAACATTGTATGCTAAAACTAAGTATTCATCTTTGCGTTCTGATGAATCAACATTTTCCGCATTTAACATTTCCTCTTCGTTTTCAATTTGATTATTAACTTTGTTTTGTAATTGTGTTAAGTATTCTTCGGTTCAAAATGAGCCATAAGGTATTACATCAATTTTTCTAACTTCGTGACCGTAAATCACACTATTTGATAACTTAGGATATCCTAATCTGGTGATTAAAAATTTCTCTTTCATTTTTACCTCTTTCATTTCCTATTATTGAATATATTTTAGCACAAAGCGAGTTAGAGTGCTAAAAATAAAAAAAATTGTGAAAATTTATTATTTTAGTTGCATATAAATAGAAAAAAGGCTTACTTAGCCTTTATAACTATGTTTACTATTTTATTTGGGACAAAAATTTCTTTAACAATTTCAGCATCTTTTAACCAATTTGATACTTCAAGTTTTGCTTTAGTAATTACTGTATCTTTAACATTTTCGTTTTTATCAACACTAATTTGACCACGCATTTTACCATTAATTGTAACACCATAATTAATAGTGTCTGATTCTAATGCCTTATGGTCGATATCAAAATCATAAAGGTTTTTTAAATCAAAAAATCTTGATGATAATTCTCATGCTAAGTGAGGTATAAAAGGTTCTAATAGATTTAATATCACATAGAAAAACTCAGTATTTAATTGGTTAGAATCAACTTTGTCATAGGCGTTCATTGTTTCCATACATCAAGCAATTAATGTATTAAATGAGTAGCCATTGCGACGATCATTAAATATTTCTTCTTGTTTTTTCAATCCTAAGTAAAGTTTGCGACGTGCATTTTTTTCATCTTGGTTCAGTTTTGATACATCAATGTTTTTGAAATCTACAACATCTAGTTTTGCTGCTTTTTCAATCAATCTTTGAATAAATTTACTGCTACCTTCAATCCCTGAAGTTGATCATTCAAGTTCTTTTTCAGGTGGGGCGGCGAATAAAATAAATAGTCTTAATGTATCGGCGTTATATTTAGCGACCGCATCATTAGGGCTAACTGTGTTACCTTTAGATTTTGACATTTTAGCACCATCTTTAAGCACCATTCCTTGTGTTAATAAATTAGCGAAGGGTTCTCTAAAATCTACATAACCTAAATCAGCTAAAACTTTATTGAAAAAGCGAGCATATAATAGGTGTAAAATTGCGTGTTCAACACCACCAATATATTCGTCAACTTGACCTCAGTATTTTGAAGAAACCTTATCTATAGCAACTTGTGAACGTAATTTAGGTGGCACGGTGTATCTTAAAAAGTATCAACTTGATTCAAAGAATGTATCAAAGGTGTCTGTTTCACGTTTTGCATCAGCTCCACATTGGTGACATTTAACATTTAATCATTCAGGATTGGTTTGTAATGGATTACCCGGTTTTGTGAAATCAACTTCTTCAGGTAAAGAAACTGGTAAATTAGCAATTGATTCAGGTATTACTCCACAAACTTCACAATGAATCATAGGGATCGGTGCTCCCCAATATCTTTGTCTAGAAATACCTCAATCTCGCAAGTTCATTTGGGCGTCTTTTTCTAAATTAGTGCTATCTATTTCAAAATTGTTTTGTTGTGTTGGCAGATTATTTTTTAAAGCAAACTCGTAATGACTTTTTAGCTTATTACCATTCACAAGAACAACACGATCACTAGCACCTATTGAAGCAAAATCACTAACTACTACTGGGTATTTATGCGAATTTAAACTTGAGCTAGCATAAATATTAAGTTTTAGTCCTAATTGCTGTGAAAAATCTTTAGCAATGGCTCTTGATTGAATTTTTTCAATAAATTCACTCTCTTGTTGACTGATTAATCCAAGATTAGTCATTTTTTGCACTAGCGGATGAGATGCAGAGATTGAAAAGAAATCAAATGTTTTTAACTCTTCTACATCTTTAACAAAAATACTCAAAGTGTCTATTTTTTGATCTTCACAAAAAATGTCAAATTCAACTTTATTTCCGTGCTCAAAACCTATTCATCTTTTTTGCATTGTTAACACTTTTTCAGGTCAGTGATCTGTAAGTGTGTTTAAATCATTTTGCAACTCTTGGGCATAATCTTTAATTTTTAGGAAGTATTGTTCCATTTCTTTTTGAACCACAGGTTGATCACAACGTCAACAAAAACCATCAATAACTTGCTCGTTAGCAAGGACTGTTTGGTCATTTTCACACCAGTTAAGTGGTGATTTTTTACGGTATACTAAACCTTTTTCCCACATTTGGATAAATAACATTTGTTCTCATTTAGTGTACTCGGGATCGCTCGTAATAACTTCACGATCCCCCCACGCAAACGAAATACCTAATCTTTTTAATTGCGGATTCATTTTTGCAATATTTTCATAGGTTCATTTTTTAGGATGAATACCATGTTTAACAGCTGCATTTTCGGCCGGTAAACCAAAAGCGTCCCAACCAAATGGGTGTAAAACATTAAAACCTTTACGGCGGTAATAACGTGCCATTACATCGCTAATTGAATAATTTCTAACATGTCCCATGTGGATATTTCCTGATGGGTATGGGAACATACTCAAAATATATTTTTTAGGTTTATCTGAATTATCTAAAGGAATTGAATATTGAGTTTCATCTCAATATTTTTGTCACTTTAACTCAACTTCTTGTTGATTATAATTAAATTTTTTTGTCATAATGCTATCCTTTTTGTTTTGTTAATTGTTCAAATGATAAATAAAGCTGCTACGAGCAAAAGTGGCGAATATGCCGAATAAAAAGATTGAGTTTATTAAGTAATTTGCTAAATTGAAACTCATAAACACAACTGAACCACCTAAAAAGTAATTCGGTATAAAGAAAAAAAATGGTTTAAAGTTTGCTTCATAATTTTTATATAAAGTTCAAAAACTAGCGTTAGGTAAATATTTAAATAAATAGAAAAAGGCAGGTGTGGCAATAAATAAATTAATCAGTGTCAAGGCAATACTTGCCAAAAATGTAGAAATAGTAAAAGCAATTAAATTTGCATAAATTTCTCTTTTACTGTGTTTATGATTCGACAATAATTCCTTAAATAATTTAAAAATTAGCAAATAAAATAGAATAAATACTGCTTGGGAAATAATTAGCATACCTTGACCTAATAATCCGGCAGGATCATAACCTAGGGCAGAATAGGAAGGGCCAATTACAAAAATTCCTATCAGTATTAATAATCCCCATCTAAATCCTAAAAGTCTAAATGCCGCTAAAGAAAAAACTAATGAAAAATTAAATTTTAGAAACGAGTTAAATGGTAAAAAAGAACCGATAAAATCAGTAATAATTGCCAAAGCTAAAAATAAACCGCTTAAAACTATTTTAAAAATAGTCCTTCTAGAATTGTAACGCATTATTTCGTACCATAGATGCGGTCACCAGCATCTCCTAAACCTGGTTCAATATATTTATTTGAATTTAGTTTTGGGTCGAGAGCTGCTAGATAGATTTTAAAATCTTCGCCAAATTGTTGAACTATTCTATCAACACCTTCTTGCACACCCACTAAACACAATAATTGAATATTATTAAAGCCATCTGAGCGCAATTTTTGAATTGCATCAGCTGCTGAACCACCAGTAGCCAGCATTGGATCAACAACAATAATATAACTATCTTTAGGAACTTCGGGCATTTTGTAAAAATATGTTTCGGGTTGGTGAGTGATTTCATCACGATATAACCCGATGTGTCCCACACGTGCCTTAGGCATTAATTGCAATAATCCTTCTGTCATTCCTAAACCTGCTCTTAAAATTGGCACAATAACAATTTCTTTGTCGTAAGTTTTACCGGCAAATTCTTTGTCAAGCGAAGTAATAACAGTTTTCGGTTTAGTTTGGTATTCACGCATAATTTCGTAAACCATTAATGATGCTATTTCGTTTAAATTTTGACGAAATACTGAGTGATCAGCATTTTTATCACGCATATTAGTTAGTTTTATAGAAATTAACGGATGTTCAATAACTTTTAACATTTCACCTCTTCATAAATTAAGATTAATATATAACTTAAATAATAGCATATAAAATTATGCAGAAAAAATGTTTTATTAATCTTTACTCATAACAAGGCTAATATTGCTGTGTTTTCATAAAAAAAACAAATTAAACCTCATTTTGGGGTTTAATTTGTTTTGCTTTATTTTCCAGAAAATCTTCAATTTTGCCAGTTATTATATTGACAATTAATGTCATCGGAATCACAATTCCAATCGCAATTAAAAGCTTTCAAAAAACCGTTAGTGCACTTAAAGAAAGCAAGATAACACTCAAAAATAAAATCCCTATCGGTATTGAAAAATTCAATGATTTGATTTCTAAGATATTGAATTTAACTAGGATAACATTAATTAATGTTGCTATTAAAAATATTGATATTGGTACAAAAATAATGATATTTTTATTGGTTATGATTTGGTTATTGAAGTCTTTAGTTGCGATTAGTCAAATAATTAGCAAAGGCAAAACAAAAGCGAAGGAAATATAAAATACTGCGCGTAGTGGTGCGTATTTATTCATGATGAGCTTTTAGATCGTTTAACATTAAGATAAACTCATTTAATGTCACTGTATAAGTTTCGTTTTCACCATATTTACGGTACGAAATTGTTTTATCAATAGTTTCTTGTTGACCTAAAATCACTTGATATTTCGATTTAGAAATTTGGGCTTCACGAATTTTTTTGTTCAATCTTTCGTCTCTATCATCTAATTTTACTCGAAAATCATGGGCAAATAATTCGTCAGTAATTTCTTTGGCATAGGCCAAGTTTTCTTCTAAATTAACTGGAATAACAGTTATTTGTTTAGGCGCCAATCAGAATGGTAATACTCCTTTAGTTTGTTCTAATAATATTGCAACAAAACGTTCATATGTACCGATTAAGCCACGGTGAATCATTACCGGACGAGTATCATTGCCGTCTTTATCAGTGTATTTTAAGTCAAATCTCATTGGTTGTAGGAAATCTAACTGAATTGTAGCCACAGTAATTTCATGTCCTAATGCTGTGTGAATTTGAATATCAACTTTAGGTCCGTAAAATGCTGCTTCGCCTGGAATTGCTTCATATTTAACATTCATTGAATCTAAAGCGTCTTTAAGCATTTTTTCGCTTTTGTTTCACATTTCATCATCATTGAAATATTTATCTTTATCGTTAGGATCTCTAAGTGAAAGTGAAATAAAACTAATTTGGGTTTTAAAGATTTTTAAAGTTTCATCAATTTGATTGTACATTCGAACAATTTCGTCAAAAATTTGGTCTTCTCTCACGTATAAATGACCCTCAGTTAAGAGCATTCCTCTCACACGTTCAAGGCCAGTTAAAGCCCCAGATTTTTCGTAACGATAAAGTTGTGATTGTTCAGAATATCTGATTGGTAAGTCACGATATGATCTTTTTTCCAGTCCGTAGCAAATATTGTGGTGCGGACAAGTCATTGGCCGAGGAATTAAACGTTCTTTTTCGACAATCAAAGGTGCGAACATATCATCTTTATAATGGGCTAAATGACCAGATATTTTGTATAACTCTTCATTACCAAAATGAGGAGTTAAAACTTCAGTAAAGCCGTATTTTCTATCCATTTTCAATACTAAATTGCGAATTTCATTGTGAATATACATTCCATCTTCAAGTCAGATTGGGAAACCTTGGCCGGTTAAAGGATGCACTGTGAAAATTTTCATTTCCTTACCTATTTTACGATGGTCTCTTTCTTTACGATCTTTTAAAAGTTCTAAATATGCGTCCAGCTCATCTTTATTTTCTCACGCAGTACCGTAAATTCTAGTTAACTGAATATTGTCTGAATTGCCTCTTCAATAAGCACCGGCTAAAGAAAGTAGTTTAAAGTTTTTCATGTTTTTTGTACTTTCGACATGGCCACCAGCACAAAGATCTTTAAATACTATTTCTTTATTCAATGGATCTTGTAAAGCGTAAAAAGTTATATTTTCGCCTTTTTGTTTTAGTTCATCATATAACTCTTTTTTATATGGTTTGTCAGTAAAATCATACTCGCTTTCGTCAATTTGAATTGTGACTAAGTTACGACTAGCAAGTTTTTTCATTAATTTTTCAATTTTATTTAATTCTTGATCACTGATAGGTTCTTTGAATTCAAAATCATAATAAAAACCTTCATCGGTTGCTGGTCCAAAACCAAGTTTTACACCTGGATATAATTTTTCAACTGCTGCCCCTAATAAGTGTGAGCAAGTATGATTTAATAATTTGTTTGCTTTAATTTTCATAAATACCTCTAGTTAAAACCCATTTTAGTTGCTAAGTCTTTAACAATTGGCTCACAAATTAATTTAGCTTTTTGTGCGCCTTGTGCAACGATTTGGTCAATGTGTAATTTGGCTTTTTCGTAATTTTGTTGAATTTTAATCAACTCATCTTTAACAATTTGGGCTACTGCTGTTTTAAATTCAACATAATTTGCGTCTTTAAATTTTTGTTCCGCTTCTTCGAGTGTTATTTCCGCTAATGATGCGTAAATATTCAATAAGTTCAATACTCCCGGCTTATGGTCGGCAATATAAACTTTATTTTCTGAATCAGTGACTGCTTTCATAATTTTTTTGTAAGCAACATCAGGATTATCGTGTAAATAAATTGTCCCTTTAACTGATTTATCACTTTTAGACATTTTTGATTCTGGATTAGTTAATGATTTAATACGTGCTCCCACAGGTGGAATAACACCCTTAGGTAATTTGAATTGAGTTTTGTATCTTTTATTCAATCTTTCGGCAATAATTTTAGTTAATTCCATATGTTGTTTTTGATCTTCACCAATCGGTACAACATCAGCGTTATAAATCAAGATATCAGCAGCCATTAATACTGGATACATCAATAAACCGACAGGAATTTTTTCAGTACCATTGTCTTGTTTTTCCAATTTTTGCGCCTTATCCTTAAATTGAGTCATTCTGCTCAATTCCCCCAGCGAAACTTCTGAAGTCATTAATCACTGAGCATATGCGTGTTCGTAAATATCAGATTGATAAAAAATTGTACTTTTTTGCGGATCTAAACCACAAGCTAAATACATTGCCACAATTTCCTTGCGAGCTCTAATATTTTCGCTAGGATCAACACCGCCAGTAGTTAGACCATGTAAGTCGGCAACAAAATAATAAGCATCATAATCATCTTGCATTTTAACAAAGTTTTTTAGAGCACCGATATAGTTACCTAAAGTTAAGTCACCAGTTGGTTTAATACCACTAATTAGTCTTAATTTTTTCATATTAACCTCCATATAAAATACGGTTTAATTATATTATATTGCTTTAAAATATCTACCACATATATATTAATATTAGTATAATAAAACTATGACGAAAAAAGATAAATTCATTATTGTAGTTTTAACGATTATTACATTAGGTTTTTGCTGACTGTTTTGATATTTGAAGAACAAAAAACATCAACGCATTTTATCAGGAAAACAAAATATTGTTGTTTCACAAAATAAAATTGATAGTCTTGTTAATTTATTAGGGGGGAGAGAAAATATAACCAGTGCCAAAGCAAGTGGTTCAAGATTATTTATTGTTGTTGATAAAAAAGAATTAGTAAAAGCAAGTCAAATTATGAATAATAAGCTTGCTACTGGCGTATTTATGTCTTCGAACAAAATTACCTTAATAATGGGCGAATACGCAGCTAGTTATGCTGAGCAATTATCGAATAACTAAGCAAAATTCTTTGTATTTGTCTATAAATTTATTCAAAAAAATGAAATTAAGAGCATATTCTTAATTTCATTTTTTTTAAATTTTTTGTTTTTATTTTGCTTTCGGGACCCTTGCGATATAAGTTGGATCAATATTTCTATTTTTATTCATCAATATTTTGTCTTTCCTCAAATTCTTTCAAGGTAATATTATCTTTAACTGTTTTTCAAGTAACTCTTCCATTTGAAGATCTGCCTAACACAAACGACGATGCATACGAGGGACTATTAAAAAGAATATTTTTAGTTAATTTGCCATCAACTATTTCATTATTAGCTCTACATTTATCTCTAATTTCTTTTAGTGATTTAGGCAAGGACACGGAATGAGACAGACGAATTGCGCTCCCTTTTAGGACTACGAAACCTTCACTTGTTCTCAAACAATTAGCTTCATAATTAACACTAGTTCCAGAATCTTCAACAGCAACAGAAAGGTGAAGCATTAAATCTTCATCTTTATCGTTATTATCTTCGATATTTTGCTTAACAACAGGCACAAAAACCTTATAACCCAAAACACCGAGAGCCATTTTTGAATATTCAACAAAATCCTCTAATTCTGACTCTTTTTCTTCAGTCACGTGACCAGCGTTGGGGTCGTTTGAATTCATTACGTGTAGCCTATCGGCAGAAGAGGCCATATTGGTAAATCTATTTTCAAGATAACTAATTTCGGTCGGTCCAAAAGAGTTATTTTGAGTAGTAAGAATAACAGCTTCGTTGAAATAATCCGGATCTTTTAAATGTTCCATAACTCTAAAAAGAATACCTTCTCCGTTTTTACGAATTCCGGCTTGACCAATATACACTTGATCTTCATCATCATCATTTTTACCAAAAAGAAAATATACACCGCTTTGTTTTAAATCTTGTCTGTCTTTGCTTTTGTCAAGATATAGTCTCGGAACCTTGAACGCAAGCCCAGTTCAATTTGCCATCGTGCATTTTATTCTTCCTGTAACATCACCATCCATTAGAAAAAGATTGAAATTTTTACTATTACTCATTTAATATCTCCATTTTATAATAACTACATCACAGTAAATAAATTATATATATATATATATATATATCAATAATAAAAACCGATATTAATTTTAGTTAAATGGGTAAATTAAAGTCTATAAACATTGAACTTAAATAAAATTAGCTAATTAACCTAATGGATATTCGTTTTACTCAATAAAAACAAACACACTTGATTTCAATCAATTGTGTTTGTTTATTGAATATTAAGCAAAATAATTAAGGTAATAACTATTTGTCTTGGATAGCATCAATTGCTGGTAAAAAGTGGTCTAAAAGATATTGTTGGCTAGCACCACCACCAGTTGACACGTGGTTAATTTTATCTTTAAAATTGAATTTTTCACTAGCTGATATTGTGTCACCGCCACCAATGATTGTGTATGCATTTGAATTTGCAATTGTTAGTCCAATTTCTCTAGTACCGAATGAACCAAAGTCTTTTTCGAATACACCCAATGGACCATTTCAGTAGATTAATTTAGCATCTTGTAATTCTTTTTTGAATAATTCAACAGTTTTAGGACCAACATCAATTCCGTCACGCTCAGGTGAAACGTTTTGATCTTCAGAAAAAATTGATTCAGTGTCGTCAAAACTTATAACACTTGCGTTATCTAATGGTAAAACAATTTTGGCTTTTGATGTTTGCATCAATTCTCTAGCAAATTCTAATTGTTCATCTTCGACAAGAGATTTACCCATTTCAAAACCTTTTGATTTTAGGAATGTATAGGCCATTGCCCCACCGATTAAAATTTTGTCCGCTTTTTGACTTAATTTTGTTAAGTAAGAAATTTTATCTTTAACTTTTGCTCCACCAACAACTGCTACAAATGGTTGAGAATTATTGGCAAAAGCAGCGTCAAATGCGTTTAGTTCTTTTTCAACTAACAATCCAACACCCGATTCTTTAACTCTCGAACTAATTCCAACGTTTGAAGCGTGTGATCTATGAGCTGTGGCGAAGGCATCATTAATAAATACTTCAGTAAATTTCGCTCATTGTTCGCCTAATCAATCTGCGTTTTTGCTTTCTGCTTTTTCGTTTAAATCTTCAAATCTAGTGTTTTCGACTAATAAAATTTCGCCAGGTTGTAATTTTTCAACAACATTTTCAAGGTTAGCACCACTAGTTGAAGGTGAAAAGTAAACTTTTTTCTTTAATAATCTTGATAACTCGTTAGCAACGGGTAGCAATGTTTTTGTTTCTAAATCGCTCTCACTTTTTACTCTACCTAAGTGTGAAAGTAAAACTACCTTAGCTTCATTTGCAATAGCATATTTAATTGTGTCTAAAGCAGCCACAATTCTTTCATTTGATTGAATAACACCATTTTTCATTGGCACGTTAAAATCAACTCTAATTGTTACTGTTTTATTTTTAAGATCAATATCTCTTATTGTTTTTTTCATATAAACTCCCTATGTTTGTTTATTTAATTTTATTAAATAAAATAAATAAGAACTTAATATTTTTAAATTAAAATAAACACTTACTTACAACAAATACTAAAACAATTCTTATTCTGATTTAAATTTATCAATTTTATTTAAAAAATCAACTTTTTTTCCGGAAAAAAAGGAAAAATAAAAGAATTGATAACACATTCAATTATTAAATATTGACTTTAATACCTTGAAAAAGGGAACATTAATTACACATCTGCATTATATTCACTACAAGAATGTAATAGTTTTAGTTGTTTTGAAAATGAACAAAAGAAAATATCCAGTATTTTTGAACACAGAAGACAACATATCACTTCTTCAGTGTAGATTAGAAACCGGTTAATTCATTGATATTGTGAGTAAATTTGTTCAAAAAACTGCTAAAAATTTTGAAATTATACAAAAAACAACGAACGCTTGAGAACAAAAAAGGGTAGGTGATATATTTGAAATAACACGTGGTGAAGTAATATCGACAACAAAACTTTCTCCTATAAAATCATCAAAATATATCTATCCTGTGTATTCTTCAAAGACCGTTAATAATGGGCTTTTGGGATATCATACAGAGTACTTATTTGATACAGCTATAACTTGAACTACAGATGGAGCAGGTGCGGGAAAAGTTGTGTTTAGACCCGGAAAATTCTATTCAACTAATGTTTCTGGTGTTTTGTTAGGCAAAATAAACTACACAAATAATGCCGTTGCACATGCATTAAATAATGTCGCTTATAAACACGTTGCAAGTGCCGGAATACCAAAATTAATGAACAATGTTATGGCAGAAATTAAAATATGCATTCCGTCGTTAAGTGAAGAATCCAATAAGATTTCTATATTAATAAATTCATTAAATATGGTTGTATCACTTCTTCAGTGTAAGCCAAAAACCTGTTAATTTGTTGATTTTGTGAGTAAATTTGTTCAAAAAACTGCTAAAAATTTTGAAATTATACAAAAAACAACGAACGCTTGAGAACAAAAAAGGGTAGATGACCTTGTATCAAGAGTACAAAAAACAACAATATCAATAAATGATTTGAAGACAAGAGGTAAATATCCTGTATATAGTGTCAATTCTTTTTTCGGGTTCAATGATAAATGATATACAAAATCAGATTCAGTACTTATTTCTGTTGACGGATCGGTAGGCGAATTGTTTTATTTACCCGCTAAAAACTGGTTTATTTCGACAAATAGTGCCATTTATTCAAAGGACAATATCGAAACAAGATTTCTATATTATTTATTACAAAATATTGACTTTAGTTCCCTGAAAAAGGGAACATTAATTCCACATTTATATTATAGTGATTACAAAAACGCAATGGTTTTTAGCTGTTCTAAAGACGAACAAAAGAAAATATCCAATCTTTTTTTAAAGACAGAAGACCACATATCACTTCTTCAGTGTAAGCTTAAAATCAGACAATACATTGATTTTATGAATAAATTTGTTGAAAAAACTGCTGAAAATTTTGAAATTATACAAAAAACAGCGAACACTTGAGAACAAAAAAGGGTAGGCGATATTTTTAGCGTTTATTCTGGCGACTTTGTTCCCAAATGAGAACTTAATGATAATAACAAATATCCAGTGTACAATGGTGGCATGACTTTTATGGGAAAATCATCAAAATTTAATCAAGAAAAAAATAAAATAATTATTTCGAGTAGAGGGGCGGCGGGATATACAAATATAATAAAAGAACGTTTTTGGGCGGGAAATTCAGTATTTTCGCTGGATTTTAAAGAAAATAAAAATTTGTCTCTATATTTTTATTATTTGGATTTAAAACAAATTCTAAGAAAAAATTATTGAATCTCGAATAGCAGCACTATTCCGGCAATTCTATTTAATGATTTAAATTCTCTTAATGTTTGAACAACCTCCAAAATTGAAGAAAATAAAATCGGAATTCTATTTGAAGGCATAAAAACATCAATATCACTTCTTCAGTGTAATTTTGTAAACTATCAAAATTAAATAAAAAACGTATATCAAACAGATATACGTACAGAATTTAAACAAACATCTTCTCAAGAAGTGTATTTTTTATATTTTCTAGCTTTTCTAACTTACGCTGAAGAAGTGATATGACATAATCTACGTTGTTTATCAATTTGCATATTTTTGTCTGTTCATCAACTTTTGGCTTGACAATAATTATTTTGACTAAGTCTTCAACTTTTATGCTTTTACCCATCCTC
>NZ_JAOAOI010000011.1:0-23061 GCF_025209835.1 Mycoplasma sp. HS2188
AAATGGTGCTTCGGTTAGAAGCTTTGTACCATTTGTTGCCTTGCCTTAAAAGGCGTACGCGCGCGTGCAAAAGAAAATTTTATTTTTTTGCACCAGTTTTTAAAACGCAAAAATCTTAAAAATTTCTGAAAAAAATTAGGTATAATGGTATTAATCAAAAATTAACTAGTTAGGTTTTCAGCTAACACACTAATTTTTTACCGATCCGATTTTTATATTGTTCAAGAATTTGTTCGTATAAAGGTGAGTTATTGTAATCATCATCAACAATACCGTTTTTGTTCATCAATTGATTGACGCTAGCTTCAATCAACTTGATTAAGTTATATCTAAAATCTAAAAACAATAAATTTTTTTGCTTTAGCTTATCAAAAGTGATTTCAGATAATTCCATATCACCTTGTCATGATTGTTGTAGAGTCGTATCGGTTGTGATATTATCAATAAATGTTTTAAATTTAATCTTGATAAAATTCGTAAATTCTTTACCCATAACTTTCTTGTATAAATCAAATCTTTTTGTGTTTTTAAACTCATTTATTTTTTGTAAACTAGAGTCACTTAAACTTAAGTTAAGGCCACTAGGATCTATGCCTGCTAATTCATCAATGTTATCATAGTAATGATTTTCGAAAAGACCCCCCGATGCAGTTGTTTTAGGTCCTAATTGAAAAGTTTGTGTTTCTTCTTTTGGAATAACATAGGTTTCTGAAATGGCAACCATTGGAGTCAATGTTGCAAACGAGCTAAATATTGGAAATAATAATATTTTTTTCTTTTTCATATAGCCCCCTTTCTTAATCCGCAAGATTATACATTAAATTAAAAAATATACAAAATTATTAATTATAAAATATATCACGTGAAATAAAAATAAAAGTTGTCATTTATCAAATTTAAGAAAAACGAAACTTTTGTTTTTTCACATTGTTGACTGTTTTCTTTAAGATTTTTATTAATCAAATTAAAATTAAAATAGCTCACAAGTTATTTTTTCAATTAGTATTAATTGCATTCTCTTTTCAGTGCGAAATACCCAAAACAAAAAACACCAAGTATTTGCTAGTTGGTGTTTTTAGTAATGATTTATTGTTTCTTTAGAATTTTTCTAGTTGAAATAATGCTTAATAAAATTAACGAAGAGACAATTACAATAGTTAAAAGTAAAATAATACCGATATTATCACTATTGTTTATAGATTGTTTTTTATGATTTTCAGATGGGGTTGGAGTTATTTTTTCTTCTTTTGGACTTTGTTTTAATTTAGCTAATTCGTCACGCAATTTTTGGTTTTGTTTTTCCAATTCTTCTAATCTGGCTAAATCAGCATTATGTTGTTGTTTAGCTGCTTCAATTGCCGCCTGATTGGCTTTAATTAATTCTTGAGCGGTAGTTAAATTGGTATTTTTAGCATCTAATTCCTGGGTGATTTGTTTTATTTTGTCTAATAATGCGATGGTGAAGTCGACATTTGTAATTGCATATTTTTCAAAAGTTGAATCTCGGAAATAATGAGGATCCGGAATATATGAGTGATCATCAATGAATTTTTGTAAAAGTTTTGCTTGTTCTTCATTCAAATGAGGCACAACGCTTAATAGTGACGCTGCAACAATATTCATTCTTTTAAGTTCAGCTTCTAAATTATAGTAAGAAGGATACAAGTCAAGTAAACCGTACTTACTTGGTTCTTTCGCAATTTCATTTTTTAAACGATCGTATTCCTGAGTAAAGTAAGACTCAACACTTTCGATAACATCGCCATAATTTAACTTAAATGAGTTGAATTCTGAATTATTGATTGCATTAATGTTATGTAATGCATCATTATAAAGAGTTTGTAAATTAGAAATTCTCTCGTTCAATTGCTGCCATAAATCTTCGTACGGGTTTGAATCGGGCTTGTTATTAATTTTAGTCAAAATATTGATTAAGTCCATATTGTGTGCATTATTTTTGTTAGCCGCTTTTAATTCGTCTTTAATTTCTGCAGGGAAAGTGTTTAGCTTATTAATAATCAATGTCTCAACTTTATTTGATTCATCAAACTTTTGAATCTCACTTTCTAATGCTGTAATCGGTTTAATTAATGTGAAAAGAGAATCAAGGTCATTTTTTTCATTTATACTATCTTTGTGTTCATTAATTTTGTTAATTAGAGCTTGTTTTGTGTTTTTTAAATCATCTGTATTTCACTCATCGGTAGTTGGTAAAATAGCAATATTTTCGTCGATTCTAGTTAGGTATGAATCTAACTCTTGATTCAAAATTTCTTTTAAAGTATTAACGTTAATTGTGTTTGTTGATTCAACTTCAGAATTAGGTTCTAACAATTTGATAACAAAATCAATTGTATCAATTTCATTAAGTAATTGTTTATTAGTTAATAATGAATTCAATTTTGAATCTGTTAGTTGATGCTCGTATTGATTAATAAACAAATCAAAAATTGCTTTTTTCGAACTATCAACATCACTTCCTGTGTATTTTTCACTGGCTTTAACTTCTCTAGCTTTCGATAAGGCCGCAATGAATTTAGGTAAGTTTTTAGAAACATTAGCAAAATCTTCTAATTTTATTTGAGAAGCTTCATATAAACGATCATAGTATTGCTGGATTTTCGTATCATTATCCTTAATTTTAACTGCTTTAAGTTTCGAATACAAATCTGGCTTTAACAAATCATTTAGTTCATCGGTGAAATTATCATAAGGTACATTGTTTCTAAGACTAATAATAAAATCTACAAATTTGCCTGATAATTCATCATTACTATATAAATTAGTTAAGTCGTCAAATCAAGGTTTAAATTTGCGATATTGCTCGAATGTTGCTATAGACTGAATCTTATCCTTCAAATGTTTGTCCATTGTTTCGATAATCATCCAGTATGCATCATCTTGACCTAATGTATTTTGTATGTACTTGTTTTGTTCATCGGTTGTTAATAGATCATATTCACCTTTATTTAAAAAACCATTATATTTAGATTTAACTTGGGTGTTTAATGGAAAACTAAGTACAAACAAAGATGAGAATTTAGTAAGACCCGGATAATCTTCTGGTCAGCCATTAATGTTAGTTCCATTTTTTCAATATGAAGATCTAATATTATCTGTATAAGGGTTTAGATTATTTAAAATTTCGATTTTTTCAAGAATAGGAACTTTCTTTTCTCCGTCTTCATCTGCGTTAACTTCAATGTTATCAAAAAGTGCCTGATATGAACCATTATCTTGAATATATTTAGTAATATTTTCAACAACTAGATTTTGAAAGTAATTATTAGACACATTTGTGATCGTAAGTGCGTTTGTTTCATTTGAAATTCTATCAACAACTAGATTTGATCTTAAAATTAAATATATCCGGTTTAGTAAATTACTATATTTATTTCAGTTGTCAAATGTATTTTGTCCAGTTTTAATGTAAGTTTCATCATATCAGTCTACAATTTTTTTGATAAGACCTTTAAAAGCGTGGTAGGTATCGTTATCATTATCATTTTCATCTTTCACAACAAGTAATGAATCGTATATATCAACAGCATATGGTTTATAATAAGAGGATATACTACTTATATTTTTGTCAATAAAAACACTCCCTAAGTACACAGATGTTAAGTCGACATTATTAATAAAATTAATATATTGAGAATAGTTTTTTAAAAAAATCTGTTTAAATTCATTGTCTTTTCGACTTACAACCGGCAGGTTTTCATTGTTATTACTCAATAAATCCAAAATTCACGACGGCGGTTGATATAGCGGTCTCAAATTTGTTTTTTCATAAGTTTGCCATGGATGGTAAGTATGTCATCCACTCGCCAAAGCTAATAAGTCAACGGGGGCCTCATATTTCGAATATATATCATAGTTATAGGCGTTACGTTGATTTAATTTAATATCATTTTCCTGAGTCAGTAATACTCTAAAAAGTGAGAAAAAACCTTGTGTGTAAGATCAAGTTAATGTACTAGTGAAATCAGTTGAATTGAATAAGTTGAAAACAAGTTCTCCACTATATAAAAAAATTTCAATAGTAGAAGATTTAATTTTTTCTCTGGAAATATAATTAGCTAAAACATCGATCCTATCTTCAAAAACTGCTAAACGTTTGGTTGCTTTAATTGTGTACCCGTTCGTCTCAAAATCATTTTTAACTTGTTCTGCCGCTCACGCTTTTTTCTCATTTACTTCCCGTGAAGTTGGAAATGTTTGGATTTGGGCGTCAAAAAAGTTTGTCGCTAAATCTTCATAAATTCCACTTAGTTTTTCACTCATTTTGTCTGTTGTTAAATTTTCAAGAGTAAACAGAGATGGAGGTAAAGAAAATAGGTAGTAATTTGCGTTTTGTAAATAATCAGTAGAAATGATTTTGGGATTTGGTTCTCCATTGACCGGTACTTTATAATTTTCATTAATCAATTTTAAATATTCATTATATTTTATGACAAATTTTTTAAAAGCGTCTCTAAAAGTCGAGTTTTTATAAAGTTTTTTGTATTGTTCAAGAATTTTTTCGAATAAGTCCGAGTTATTATATTCATCATCAACTACATTGTTTTTATTCAATAACTTATCAACACTAGCTTCAATTAATTTGATTAAGTTAGATCTAAAGTCATTAAGTAGTAAATTACTTGCATTCAATTTATCAAAAGTAAGATTAATTAGTTTATCTTCTCCTTGTCATGATTCTTGTAAGGCGGTATCGCCCGCAATACTATCAATAAAAGGCTTTAAGTCATATTTGATAAAATTAGTAAAATCTTTACCCATAACCTTTTTATACAATTCAAATCTTTTTGTATTTTTAAAATCTTTTACTTTTTGTAGATTAGATTCATTTAGACTTAGTTCAAGAACACTAGTATCTATGCCGGCTAATTCATCAATATTATCATAGTAATATTTTGAAAAAAGACTTTCAGGTGTATTTTCTTTAGGTGATAATTGATAAGGATATTCTTGTTCTTTATCAGCTGTATGAACCTCCGAAATAGCAACTATTGGCGCAAATAATGCTAGCGAGCTAAAAGCTGGTATCAATAACATTTTTTTCTTAGACATCGAAATTCCTTTCTTTTTTTTTTTTTTTTTATTATACAATATAATTCAATATAAAATTTCATAGATTTCTTGAATAATGTATGAAAAACCATATTTTCGTTTCATTGTTTAGATCAATATTTCTCATTCCATAGTAAATTAAAATAAAATTATAACTTTTTGTGTGATAAAAACAGAAATTGGTTTATTGATTTTTCTTATCCTTATTTAATCCATTAAAACTGTATTTGTTTATGCTTTTTAATCCTTGCGATTCATAGATTCTTTTGGAATTTTAAAAATTAGCTCTCCAAAATCTTATTTGCATTGTTGACTTTTTTTGCGCTAAAACATTGCTAATCTGATTAAAATCAAAATTCTCTGCAAGTTTTAATAATACTAGAACAGTTTTGTTTTTGGCGCTATGGATGTTTTTAAGCTCGTATCGTATGTATTAAATTTGCGCAAATAAAAATAACACAACTATTTTATTTCATGAATTGTTATGTTAAGTTAACTGAAAAGGCACTTTGAAAAAAGTTTAGCTTTGTTTAATAAAAGCCGCAGCAAAATGCATATTCCGTTATGCTCTCAAGCTTTTTTATTGGTATTGTAAAATCATAAATGCCTTTGTGCTTTAAATTTAGTCTGTTTTGATACTATTTTAAAACACACTAATTCATGCATGATATTTCCAAAAATTATTTTTTGGAAATATCATTATTTTTATTGTTTAATAGATAGTATATACTCATAAAATACAATTTTCCATTATAAAAAAAAGTTCAAGTTCCACAATAAATTTTATCTATTGTGTTTCACTCGAACTTTCGAATTAATTTTCACATTATCGTGAGTTTAATTTAATAATGATTATTTTCAACTTGATACAGGAGCGAATAACGAGAATGTGTCTTCGCTTAGTGTGTATCCTTGAGCTTGTAGTTGATCTTTGTTTTCGTAAATTGTTAAACTTGTTTTATCGCTGTTTTGGAAATCAGCAATTGCATTGAATAAATATTTGTGTGTTCCGTCATTATATTCAACCATGTATGTTTTATCTCCGTTTTTATTGAATGCTAAAATCTGAATATTAGTTGGGTTATCTAAGTATAGAGAGAAGGCAATCAACTGAACGAATCCGTATTTACCAATACCTTGTTTTCACGCATCAATAGCTTCGTCAAAAGTTTGCTTGAATTTATTTGTTGTTGCGTTAAACGCATCATTAAGAAATTTATTCTCTTTTAAGTAATTAAAGTAGGTAATTGGATCTTTTGTAAATTCTGTGATTCTTTTTTGAGCATCGCCTAACTTTGCAAATTCTTTTGGCTTAATTAAAGCGTATTTACCAGCTATAGTACTTGCGTAGTTTTCATTAATATATTTATTTGGCGTTGGATTTTTTAATACATAGTAAATTGGAGCTAGAGCTTTTTGAATTGGATGTTCGTGTTCATCTATTTTATGAATCAACATTTGATATGTATCAATTATCTTTCTGTATGCTAATTTAAAATTAGAAAAATTAGGGTTGTTTCTAAATTCATTCGATCTAAAAATTTCAAATACTTCGTTAGGGATAATTGAAATAGCATCAATCTCAGTATCCACTGGAGATTTGTTGAATTCAAATACGATATTTTCATTAAATGTGTCAATGTCACGATATTTCGTACCATCTCAAACTTTGTTTAAAACGTTATATGAATAAGGGGTATTATCGTACATATATTGCATTAAAGCAATTAATGAATTTTTATTCAAAGCAGCGTATCTTCTTTCAACATCACCATCTTCGTCAACAGATGAATATACATTATTCAATTTATTGCCTAAAAGAATGAATTTTTGGTGAAATAGTTGCATGTCGAAGAATAAAACATCGTCGATGTTATCAAAAAATCTTTTGAACACTTTTGAAACTTCTTTATAATCTTCTTTTTCTTGCTGTGTGTTTTGTGGATAAAGTCTTGAAAGGTATTGAGACTCAAATTGAGCGTATGATTTATTTTTGAATATATTATTGTTATTATATTGGAATTTAGCATTTTTAATGCCTTCAGTATCTTTAAAAGGATTTGAACATGATACAACAGTAATTGGGGTAGCAACAGAAATTGCTGATAGACTTAAAATTAATTTTTTCTTCATCATTATCCTAAAGCGTAGCGCTGTAATTTCATGATCTAAATCCTAAGTAGCATGTAGCAACCGAGATTGCGAAAATTACTGAAAGAAAGGCTAAAATTCCAATTGCATATGCTTTAAACGCAAGTGCATCACCAATAATTGATTCTTCAAATCTGACGTGTTTAATTGATTCGATACCAGTAGTTATACGATAAATAATTATGGCACACAATACCATGATCACTAGAGAAAATATCCCAATAAATAATCACAAAATTGTGCTCTTTTTAACGTTAATTTTTTTCATAGATTATCCTTTAATTGTGCTTCCTTGACGCGAAATTGCGTTCATAATTTTGTTACGAGCAAATAAGAAGAAAATAAACATAGGTAAAATAACTAGAATTGCTCCGGCCATTTTGATGTTGTAGAATTGTCTTTCATCTTGAGTTGAGTGATCGACCCCGACGTCAAACAATCACACTGACATAACTCTATAACCAGTCCCAGCAATAATGTTAGGTCATAGGAATGAGTTTCATGAAGCCAGAGTTGTTAGAATAATAATCGTTAATGTTGTTGGGGCAACCATTGGGATGGCAACTTTAAATAAGTATTTTGCACCAACAGCTCCATCGACCATCGCTACTTCTTTAATTCTGTTTGGAATTGATTCAAAAGCGTTACGGTACATTAAGGCGTTGAAAATCGACGCAACGAATGGAATAGCAATCAAGAACAAGTTATATCCGAATTGTCCAATTTTATCGCTTTGGGCTGGTGAAATTATTTTACTTATTTCTGTAACAACTTTCCTTTGACCCGAAAGTAGGGCCACTTCCGGTAAAACTAGCAGAGTCATTAAAATAAATCAAACAAATTCTTTACCTCTTCATTTTTTAAGACTAAAGGCGTAACCTAATAACATTGTGACAAAGATTTTTAAAACAATTGATAATAAAACGTTTGAGAATGTTAAAGTGAATGAGAATAAATATCCAATTTGTCATTCTGCTTGTCAAGGTCAAAAGTCAGTGGTGCTACCAGTCGCCGCTGAG
Organism: Mycoplasma sp. HS2188; assembly: GCF_025209835.1. NCBI lineage: Bacteria > Bacillati > Mycoplasmatota > Mollicutes > Mycoplasmatales > Mycoplasmataceae > Mycoplasma > Mycoplasma sp. HS2188. The sequence goes on from NZ_JAOAOI010000011.1 coordinate 8,244, forward strand.
CGAATGTTTTTACCAAATTCTCAGTGTTGTGGTCAAATACCGGCACTACCATTTCGAATTTGATCTGCTTGTGCGTTATTAGTTGAGGCTAATAAAATCATATAAGCAAAAGGAATGATAATAATCATTGCAAAAAACACTAGTAATATTAATTTAATTAAGTATTTAGTAAATAAAGAAACTAAAGAACTATCATGTACTTGTTGAGTAACTGAATCGCGCTTGTGTTTTAGCTTTATGTTCGCTAATTTCTGACGAATTTTTAATTTTGTTTCAAACATCAGATTCTCCTTTATTTAGTGATACTAGTGTTAAAATTCTAAATCCTGAACGAATTACTGTTGAGTATGACACACCAATAATGAATAAAATTATTGACGCAGCACCAGATAATTCAAATTGTCCAGCTTGAGCAAATTTATATACATATAGCATAATTGTTGAAGCACCAGCACTAAAAGCTTTATCTGGTACGTTTTCGAATAATGCTAATGGGAAAACTTTAATTCCGTTAATAATTCCCATTGTCATGATAAATGAAATGGTTTTACGAATTGATGGTAGGGTGATAGTGAAAAATTGTTTAGTGCCCCCTACACCATCAATTGAGGCTGATCTATATAAGTTTTTATCAACAGATAACATTGCGGTACTGAATAATAAGATGTTGAAGGCTAGTGAACCTCACACCCCATTGATTAGCATAACAAATAGTGATTTGAATGCAGTTTCATCAGTTCCACCTAATCAGTTGATATTAGCAGAAAAGCCTAGTGATCTAAATAGTTGGTTAAATTGTCCATTGACTTGGAAAATTTGAACAAAGGCCAAAGAAACAGCAACTATGTTAGTGATATATGGTAAGAAGAATACTGTTTGTAAAAAACCTCTTAACTTCTTACGGATTACTGTTGCTATCAGTGATGAAATTAATAAAGATACGGTCATTGAGAATGGTAAAACTAAAAGACCATAAATAAATGAGTTTCTAACACCGACAGCAAAAGTTAATTGACCTAATAAGTTGGTAAGATTATTAAAACCTACAAATTGCGAAGCACCTGTATTGGTATCGATAACTTTATAAAAGGTATCTTTAATGTTGTAAATAAAAGGGACAACAGTGAAGGTGATTAGGATTAATAATGCAGGTAATATTAGTAACAATGCGGCTAAAAATGGTGTACGACGATCGACAACAGATTCTGATATCGCATTGTTTCTTTTCGCTTGTTTGTTAATAGCAAAATTAAAGATAAACTTGCTATTAGTTTCAAAGCTTTTTCTTTTAAGGAAATTATTGAACATCGTATTCAATTCTTTCTTCGCTTACTGAGTCAAAAATGTGTAATCTATCAGTAGGTACGTTAAAGTGTATTTGGTCATTAACTTTGAAGTTGAATTTATTGTGAACTAAGAAGTTCAATTTAATATCGTCGCTTAATTTAACAGTTAATTTTGATTCTTTACCGAATTGTTCAACGGTAGTAACAACACCGCGGAATTGTGCGTTTTCGACATCTTCTAACACAATTTTGTAATCTTCTGCACGAACACCAACGTTTACTAATGCATTGTCTTTACCGCTTAATTTAATTCCTGGAATTTCAACACCGTTTACTTTTAGTAAACCATTAGCGTATTCAGAAGGAATAATTCCCATTTCTGGCATACCTAAGAAACGAGCAACAAATTGGTTTGCTGGTTTATTGTATAGTTCCATTGGTGTACCCATTTGTTGTACTTTAGCTGTTGACATACATACAATAATGTCAGAAATTGACATAGCTTCTTCTTGGTCGTGAGTAACAAATACGGTTGTAATTCCTAAACTTTGTTGAACTTCACGGATTCATTGTCTTGTGTTGATACGTAGTTTAGCATCTAAGTTTGACAATGGTTCATCCATCAACAAGATTTTTGGTTTTTTAACAATCGCACGTGCAATTGATACACGTTGTTGTTGTCCACCAGATAATCTAGTAGGTTTTTTTTGTAGAATTTGAAGAATCTCTACACGTTTAGCAACTTCTAAAACATCACGGTGAATAGCTTGTTTGATAGTAACAACTTCTTTAGAATATTTTTCAATTAAATCTCTTTGTTCTTGAGATAATTCGAAGTTACGTAACTTGGTATCTTTTTTAACAATTTCTTTAAAATTGTATTTTGCATCTAGTTCTTTTTCTAGACGAGCATATTCACTTTTCATGATTTTAGGTACGACTTTAAGATTTCTGTGTGCTCTTTTAACGTCTTCTTTACCAATTGATTTTAGTTCTTTTTCGGCTAATTTTAATTCTTGTTTTAAATCAGCAATTTTTTGTGAATTTTCTCTTAAAATATCAATCATTTTCATTGAGTATTTAACTCTTGCTTGGTTGCGTAGCAATTTGTATTCCATTTTTGCTAATTTCATTGCGTCCGATTTAGAAAATTGCATTTTATCTTCAGCGGCAACTTTAGCGTTTAATTGTTGATATTGTTTATATAGTGTTTCTAGCGCTAGATATTTATTTGTGAATAATCAATCATAACGTGTTGGGGCATCAGTCTTAGTTACTTTTGGTGCTCTATATTTTAGCAATCCAGAAGCAATAATTTCATCTTCAATATCTAGATTTCTAAACTCAATATCAACACCATTAGCTTTGTTAATTTGGTGTTGATAAGCAATGTTAGAAATAATTTTGTTGTAATCTTCTTTCAAACGGTCAAAACGTTTTAAAACATTTTTTGAAAGAATAGTTGATTTAGCTTCAAATTTATTTAAAGCTAATTTATAGTTACTTTGAGCTTGTGAAAGTTTTTTTCTACGACGAGATATGCTTCTTGAAGCTAATCTCTCTAACTCATCCATTACAGCTCTAGTATTAACTACAGCTTGTAAGTAGTCATTTCTTTCTTCTTCACTAGCTCCTAAAGCTTCTAAGTAAATATTATTAATTTTAGTTTTAGCTACTAAACTAGCAGTGATAACGTCATTTTTTCAGCTTGCATCATTTTTCAATGGGAATGCAATGTTATCATAAACACTCATGTGAGGGTAAAGTGCATAGTTTTGGAACACAAAACCAATCTTACGTTTTTGTGGGGTTAATGTTGTCACATTTTTACCATAAAAACGAACTTTACCACTACTGATTGTTAATAGACCTGAAATAGCGTTTAACGCAGTAGTTTTACCTGAACCTGAAGGACCTAGTAAGGTTACTAATTTTCCTTCGGGAATTTTAAAACTAACGTCATCAACAGCAAGAGTTTCACCAAAATCAATATAAACGTTTTTTAATTCAATAGCAGGAAGATCTTTTTCTTCTTGTTTAGCAATCACGTTTGCAAGAATTTTTTGATATTCTGCATAATCTGAAGCTAAAAAGCCATAACGTTTTTCATTTGACATTTCTGGTTTATTATCTTTCATAATGATTCCTTTTAATTATTTATATTGGTCGTCTGGGGTATAGACTTTTCCGTCATTGTCAATGTTAAAAACATTGTCAATTTCTTTACGAGCATTTTTTTGGTATGCTCAGAAATTAATATAGTTTGTGCCTATTGGTTTAAGTTTGTAGATATTTGCAAATTCTTCAATACTTTTTCTACGTTGGCCTTTTTCCACAGCAAAAAAACCTTTTTGATTATCGTAAGCAAATTTTAAAGCCATACCTAACATTCTGAATGTATATCATTCTAATGTTTGGTAACTTTTAATTTTAATTCCTAAACCACTATTAGCGTTGAAAGGCAATGTTCAACCCGCTTTAGTTATCTCAACGCTGTATGATTTATCAACATCAGCAAGGGAATCGGGTTTATTATTCGTATAACTAAAAAATACATCTCCGGTTGTCCGGTTAAAGCTATCATGTCCGGTTGGAAATACGTATACGACTTGATTATCTTTTAGAGTATCTTCAGCAAATTTAGATGCTTTTTTTGCTCAAAAGAGTTCAATTTTGTCAGCTTCATTCCCACTAACATTTTTTTCTGGTGTATCAATACCAGCCAATCTCAATTTATAAGTTCCGCCTTCTTCAATTCCGGCTTGAGGTTTCTTCTCTAATGCACGAACTGTTATTGTATCACCATCTGAATGATCGACAACTGCTGCCTTAAAAACAAAATTTTTTATTCTTTTATTTTTAGGATCTAAATGAATACTAGAATCTCATTGAGTCTTGTGGTCTTTATCAAGTGGCAATTCTTTTGCGCAACTAACGACTGATGCTATTGGAGTAGCAATCAGCGGTAGCGAGAATGATGCAATTATTTTTTTAAATCTCATTTTTCTCCATCTCGTTCTTTGCGTAATAAACATTTATGTCCGCAGACATAAATGTTTAGCGAAAGTGAAAGTACAATTATTTATTAAAGTTTCTAACTGTTTTGTTAATTGACGCAATAAATACGTCGAAAGCACTAGGAGTAGCCCCTGAGTCACGAATTGATTCAGATTCAGTTTTGTATTTACTATTAAATGCTTCTCTAAATTGGTTAGCAAATTTACTTGTTGGTTCTTCATATCACACAACATCTTCATTTTTAAATAAGTCGAATGATAATGATAAGTATTTGTTTTCTTTGAATGATTTTGAATTTGTTAGTGAAGTGTCGTCAGCAAATCCAGTGTATGGGATCACGTATGACGCTGTTCTCGAAATGAATCCTAAAGCAGATTCTTGACCATCTTGTTCTCTACCAAAGTTAAATTTGTGGCTTGTATCAAAAACAAATTTTAAAAATCTTAAAGCGGCTTTATTTTGTCTTTCACCGTTGTCGATTACAAATAGGTTAGGACCTTGTAGGAATGCTGTTGACAATTTTGATTCAGCATTGAATTTTTTAGGTGGATATTTAGCAACTAACTCATCTCTTTGTAATGAAGTTGCTGGTGTTGGAACTATTGCTTCATAGTCATCATTTTTAACTGTAGCTGTCAATGGACTATTGGTTTTATACAACACGTATGTTCCAGATTTTTTACCTTTACCGTATTCTTCAACTGTACCTAATTTTGTAAATAATTTACCTTCACCAACATATGTTTTATCTAAATCAGCTATCAATTGTGTATTAGTTGCGTCGATTTTTGCGAAATAAATTGAATTTTTGTCAGTTGATTTTGCTGTTGTATCAAGTATGTCGTAAATTGAATCGCTAGCTGCATCAGCTGATTTTCAGTAGTATGTAGCTTTTGTTTCCTCTGTTGATTTAATAAAGTCATTTGCATATTTGAATTTTAGTTGAGGTTTTTTGCCTTTGCTTAATGCAGCTCTACCAAAATCATCTGAAGAGATAGCTCTTGGTTTTTTGGTTTTTTCATCAATTGATTTAAGTAGTTTAACTGATGGGTTTAAACTTTTAGCATCAACGAAGTTGTGTTTGTAACCAGCTGTTGAACCAAAGTTAGCACCAATTTTGTGGTTAACTTCCTCTGATGATGAATATGAACCACCACCAAAAATTTTAAGTGCACCTTTTTTAATAGCTTCAGAGATCAATGCATAAACTTCAGCATTATTTTTGTATGCCACAGATTCGGTATCGGCTAACGAATCGAATCCAACAGTAATAGAACCATTAGCGTCATTTGTAACTTTTAATGACATTTTATCGTCGTCACCATCTACTTTTGAATACATAACTGTATTTAGAATACCTGATGGGTCATCAATTCCTAATAAAGCAACGGTTGAATTATCTGAAGATGATGAAGCAAAAATTTGGATTGCATCAGTTATAAATTTAATAAATTTAGTAAATTCATTAAAGTAAGATTGATCAATTGTTTTGTTTGGATATTTTTCATCTGTGAAAATTTTGTTGATTTCAGCTTGGTCTTTTGGAGCACCAAAGTACCCATCACTTTTAATAACCTCGATGTCAGCATCTCAATCATTTGTATCAAGTTTGAATTCTCTAGTTAGATCTTCACTAATAGTGAAACCTGCTTCTCTAAGTGTTTTTAACACATATTTGTAAATTGGTCCGTTGATTCCAAAAGCAACGGTTGATTTTAGAAAAGGAACTGAGTAGAATCCTCCAACTTTAGCACCATCAATTTTGTCGTTGTTTGTAGTAAATCTTTTTTCAAAGGTGTCTCTTAATATTTTTAAATCGCCGTATTTTTCATCTGAAAGATTAACACCTCTATTACGGCTAACAATTTCAGCGATTGTTGAACCGTAGTTTACGGTTAGGTTTGGTAACTTAACAATGTCATTGTTTTTCATTGCACTTAAGATATTTTGGTGTCCTGAACCATAACCTGAACCATCTTGAATTAATTCAACTTCCATGTATGTTTTTAATTCATCTTCTTTTTGACTAATTAATTTTTTATCAGCTTTAGATGCTTTCAAATTATCAATTTCTTTTTGAAGAGCTTCTCTATTTTTAACTACTTCTTGGTTGTAAACTTTGATAACACCATCAAGTGCGTTTCATTGTTCTTTACCTCTTGAGAAAGTAACACTAAATTTTAGTTTTTGTCTTTTTGCGTCAAATCTTTTATTTTGACACGCAACAAGAGAAATTGGAGCTGCTAGAGCAACAAGTGATCCTGTTAATAATAATTTATTTTTTTTCATATTTCCTTTCATGTAACCCCGGAAAGGGGTTGCTTATCTGTTTTTACCCCATTTTATATATAATAAGCGTTTATATTATACATTAAAATTAATTTATAAGTAATTGTATGTGAATAAGATAAATAATAAAAAATACTCCGCTCGGCGGAGTTATGCACTTATTTTGGCCCTTTTTCTTCTTATTGCCCGTCAAAGACCAAAAGCCAATAAAGCTAACGGTATTAAAATAGTTAAAATTACTAATACGGCGTAAGAAATAGCTCAAGCTTTATGTCTGTCTTTTTTAGCCTTTTGGATTTGTTCGTGAATTTCTACACTTCTTTCGCCTAAATAATCACCAAGATCACTTAAACGTTTTTTATCAATTAAACGCATAATCGTGTAAAAAACAATCAAAGCAGTCATTGATAAAACGCTAATTAAGCAAAATAACGGCGTGTTACCAAAACCTGAGTCTAACCATTTTGAAAAATCTAAATTGGTTTTAATTACTCCACCAAACATATTTAATTCAAAATCAACTTTACCAATATTGTATAAGCCATATATTACTGCCGTAATAACACCTAAATATGTTAGAAGAAAAATTAATATTCATGTTAAATTGATGTCTTTTAAAATAATAGAACGATAAGCAATGTGGAAAGTATTACTTGAAGCATAATCACCATTGCTTAAAGATTCACGGTGTCTTTGAATCGTTTTATTTCAGGCACTTTTTTCAATTGCGTTTTTTATTCCTAGAGCAAAAAATATAAAAGCACAAATACTAAAAACAATAATATAGCCAATATAGTATTTATCGCTGAACGGCGGAACTTTAAAACAGGCAAGCGTGATAAAACAAGCAGAAAAAAACATTATTAAAAAAGATAAAGTAATATTTACAGTCTTAATGTTTTTTTCTGTCCTAATGACTGAATAAACACGTGGTGAGTATTGATTTTGCGGGTCCCTAACAACATTTTTGGACTGGTCAACATTTAAATCAGCGTTAGCTTTTACCATTTCAATTGTTGAAGTATCATTAACTGGTTTATATTTCATTTCGCTCCTTCATTATTTAATAGAAACATAAAACATGTTTCAATGCGAAACATTTTTACTTTTTAATTATATAATTTAACTAAAATTATAGGAGTTAAAATGAATGAAAAATTACGTCAATATTTAGCGAACACACCTGACAAAAATGGTTATTTTGGAGAATTTGGTGGATCATATTTACCAGATGACTTGAAATTATTATTTGACGAAATCGCACAAAAATATAGTGAAATTTCGCAAACTAAGGAATATCAAGATGAATTAAAAAAATTACGGGAAGATTTCCAAGGACGCCCAACACCTTTATATTATTGTCAAAACCTTTCGCAAAAATATGGCAAGTGCCGTATTTTCGTCAAGCGTGAAGATTTAAATGAAGGTGGTAGCCATAAAATGAACCACTGTTTAGCAGAAGCTCTTTTTGCCAAAATGATTGGTAAAACTAAACTAATTGCCGAAACCGGAGCCGGAAGTCATGGTGCTGCTGTGGCTGTGGCCGCCGCCCATTTTGGTCTAGAATGTGAAATTCATATGGGGGCAGTTGATATTGCTAAACAACATCCAAACGTTGAAAAAATGAAAATTTTAGGTGCTAAAATTATTCCTGCCACTCACGGAGCTCAAACCTTAAAAGAAGCGGTGGATTCCGCATTTGCATCATACAAAAAACAATCACAAACCGCAATCTACGCTATTGGAAGTGTGGTGGGACCACACCCTTTCCCAATGATGGTGCGAAATTTCCAAAAACTAATTGGAGATGAAATTAAACAACAATTTAACAATAAATATAATAAAGAACCAGATTACATTGTCGCTTGTGTTGGCGGTGGTTCCAACGCAATTGGTGCTTTTAGTTCATTTTTATTTTCAAACACCAAGTTGATTGGTGTTGAACCATTAGGTAAGGGCAGTAAAAAAGGCGACCACGCCTCAACTTTATCTTATGGTAAAGTTGGTATATTGCACGGATTCAAGTCGATTTTATTGGCCGATGAACAAGGCAATGCCGATCCAGTTTATTCAATTGCTTCGGGATTAGATTATCCAGGTGTTGGTCCAGAGCACGCCTATTTAAAACAACAAGGGCTAGTTGAATATGTAGCTATCAACGATAATGAAGCAATTGAAGCATTTTTAACACTTTCTACAACTGAGGGAATTATTCCTGCTTTGGAATCATCACACGCTATTGCTCAAGCAATCAAAATCGCTAAAGAACATAAAGATGAAAACCTAGATATTATTATTAATTTATCAGGTCGTGGAGATAAAGATTTAGCTTATGTTTTGGAAAATTGCCAAGATCAAATTGCTAAATTTCGCCAAAAATAATTACAATAAAACAAAAAATCAAAACTAGCTTAACTTATAGTTTTGATTTTTTTATTATTAAAATCCAGTTTAATTATCTTTAAAATTTTCTTGATTTGCTCGAGAATTATATAGACTCTGGTAAGCATTAGTTCATATTATTTGGTTATCGTAAAGACGTAAATAATATGGTAAATCAAACCTAAAATCGTCAAGATAAGTAATTTGCTCTTGTTGATTTAATTTGTTATTCCATAACTCGAAGATTTTGTTAGACTTATTGATATTTTTTGTGTAATCTTCCAAACGCCCTAAAAAAGAATATTTTTTTAAAAACTCAGGTCCTTTGGGACCAATTTTTCATAAAAATGATGTAAATGTGTTGTAACTAGCCAAAACTTTTTGGTAGTAATGGTTATTAAAAGCATAAGTGGTTTTTAAAGACCTTTCAACATTAGCTAGATCAACTTCAACATTTTTGGCAGTTATATCAGTGTTTTTATTGAAGCCATAATTCAAATAGTATGCGAAAATAAAATTAAAATCAATTATTTTATATTTTTGGTTTGGGTAATATTTTTGCTCATTAAATTTAGTTGCATCAGTTTTCAATTGTTTTCAATTATTGATAAAATCATAGTCCAAATATTTGTAACTCTGATTCATTTTTGTGTCAAGCTCAGTGCTTAAAATATTGAATTCTTCAGTTAATATTGAGTATTTTTGTTGAGAAGTGTATATGTTTTCGAGTTTAGATTTGACATTATCATCGTTTATGAATTTCAGTAAATTATCAAACTTAGATTCAATTATTTTTAATATCGAACTCGAATTGGCACTAATTGCATCTTCGAGGCGTTGACTATGATGTTTATATAGATGCTCAAAAGCAAAAAAGATTGGAAAACGTTCAACTCGATATGTTTCTATTTGTCTTTGCAAAATGTCTGATTTTTCGAGTACCCGTGTTTTTATATTTTCGAAGTCATTATTGTCATTATTAGCAATAATATTATTGATTATTTCAATGTTTTTATTGACTTTTTGCCCTAAAATCTTTAGTTCATTATCCTTAAAATCTTTATTGATGTAGGCACTTTTATAATTCCATAAATCAATGTTTAAATATTTATTGATAATGCTAAATTTTGCTAAATTATTAGGCAAAACGTATTCAATATTTCTAACAGCATTGTATAGTTGTTGAGCTTTATCAAAAGCACTTTTATACTCAGTAAAACTTTTATTAGCATCTCGCTTGTCACAAGCCACACTTAAAGTCATTAATGGTGCGAAAGAAGTTAAAATTGATCAATTAACTATTTTTTTAATTTTCATAGGCAAATTATACATTCATAAACCTAGATTTAAAAACTAATATTAATATTGAGTAATAAAATTAACCAAAAAACAATTATTTATTATAATTCAAACATAATTAATTTTAGGAGGAAATATGCCATCAAGCACGATGTGAATTATTTTTGGGGTTGTTATAGCTTTATTACTATCGTTTTTTATTTATTCAGCCGTCAAAGATCGTATGAACAAAAAGAAAAGAAAGAAAAAAGAAATGACACATCGCATAAATTCTTTAGCAACTAAAGATTCAGTAATCATTAATTTAGACTTACTTTACAACAAAAATCAAAGTTTATTGAAAAAATTTAGACCAAGTATTGGTGATTTCAAAATGTCTTTTATTGTCGGTAATGCACGAAAATATCTTTTAGATTTACAAACCGAAGAAAACTTCAAAGAGTATATAATCGGTAATCCGGACACAAAAGAATTGTTGCAACATTACAGCAAATTAAGAGACACTCGCTCAACTACTTGAGAAAATTTAACAGAAACTTTAAATTACATTGCAGAAGAAATGCAATTAATTGACAAAGAAGTCAATAAAGAAATGATTGAGCAAATAAAAGCCAAAATTGAGGAGTTTTATAATGAAAAAAAATAAATCATTTGACAAAAAACTGCCCAATAAATTAACATTATTGCGAATGTTTTTAATCATTCCGCTTTTGATTTGTATGGGAATATACATTGAAACAGCTTCAGTATTTGGGGCTTTCTTAATTAGAAATGATTTTTGAAGAGTCGTAACCCAAAGAATTTTAATTTCGTTGATATTAGCAATATTTGTAGTGGGAATGATCACTGACTTTTTTGATGGTCATTTAGCACGTAAATATAATGTCGTTAGCGCATTTGGTAAATTGTGAGATCCTATCGCTGACAAGGTAATGACAACATCAGTTTTAGTATTTTTAACAATCGCCTCACAAAACTTTATTCCTTTTGTCATTGTTATTTTATTTGTTATTAGAGATCTTATTGTTGATGGAGTTAGAGCGGCAATGAAAGGTTACGGAATTGATGTTGCTGCTTCAAAATGAGGAAAAATAAAAACCATCATTTTGACCATCTCGATAGTTATATCGCTATTTTTAATGACTATTTGACCTAATTTCTCTTTCTCAAAACATCAAAATATTATCCAAGTTATTCGTTTAGTTGTTAATATTCCATTGATTATTGCTTTAGTTTTCAGTATTTTTTCAGGTATTCTATACGTATCGAAATTAACACGTTATATGAAAAAAAACAATAAATAATTCAATTCAAACCATAGCCCTCGCTATGGTTTTTTTTATCAACGAATTAGTCCAACATTAATCAATAAATATTAAAACCATACAATAAAAAAATAAGTATTACTCTGGCTAAATTTGATACAATAAAAACATGTGGGGGTGTAATGGCTTCGACATGTACTGGGTAGTACTAACATCAGTGGTTTGGTAAACCTTAATACTTCTAGGCTTTATAGTCGCAAACAAAAAACAAGCTCAAGTTGAGCTAAAAGACTTAGTAATTGCTAACCAATTACAAGCACAATCAAATCTAGTTTTCGCTTAATTTAGCATTCTAGTGCCCAAAATCAATGCCTTGGGATTTTGGTGCGGTTTAAAGGCTCGGTGAATGCTCACACTTAGTAATGAACTTAAATTTTAATGTGTACTGTCGTGAATTCTTTTGTTTATTTAGAACCATTGACAGAACTATAAATAAACTAAACTTGTAAAAAGTGTTAGTATGTCTTAGTATGTGGACACGGGTTCAACTCCCGTCATCTCCACCAAATGTTAATTCGCCAATTACTCATTTGAGTAATTTTTATTTATTTTTTTAGAAAAAAATACTTTAGTGATAAAATTAGTTAGAAATTAAAAAATTATTTTTGCACTAGGTTTAAATTTAACATTTATGCTTGGTCAAAACATAATAAAGGAGATTATTATGATTACAAAAGAACAAAAAGCGCAATTAGTTGCTAAATACGGTAAAGATGCCAAAGACACAGGAAGTTCATTTGTGCAAATTGCTATTTTAACAGCTGAAATCGAAGATCTAAAAAAACACTTCGCAAACAACCCAAAAGATAACCACTCTCGTCGTGGATTCTTAGCAAAAATCGCAAAACGTCGTGTTCTATTAGCGAATCTAAAAGCTGATAACTTCGATTTATATCTAAAAGCTTTAAACGATTTAAACTTAAGAAAATAATGTTCACTCGCTTTGGCGAGTTTTTTATTAATTAATTAAATAAAAATAGAAAGTATAATTAAAACTATGACAAAGACTGAAATTAAAGAATTACTATTAAACGAGTTGAATAAAATCGCAAACGAGTTGCAAATTAGCCGCCAAGTAGTTTTAATAGAACCTAAAGATCACGGTGATTTAACTACAAATATGGCTATGGGTAATAAAGGTTTAAAACCATTAGATTTGGCACAACAAATTGTTGATAAAGTCAATGCCAAAAAAGACGAATTAGGTATTGCAAATATTGAGATTGCCGGTCCAGGATTTATTAATTTTTTCATTAAAAAAACTTCTTTTATTGCTGGAGTGAACCAAATTTTGACACTTGGTCAAAATTATGGAAAAGGAACACGAAGCGGCAACATAAATATTGAGTGAGTATCAGCTAATCCAACTGGATTTATGCACGTGGGACACGCGAGAAATGCCGCAATTGGTTCTACCATTGCTAATATTTGTGAGTTTAGTGGATTAAATGTCACTAGAGAATACTATATTAATGATGCCGGAAATCAAATTAACTTATTGGCACAGAGTGTTTTTGCTCGTTATCAACAAATTTTTAATGCTGACTTTCCAATGCCTGAAGATGCATACAGAGGCGAGGACATTGTCTGAGCTGCAGGTGAATTTAACGCAAAATTTGGTGATAAATATAAAGATGCAAAATTAGAAAATGAAGTTTTAGATATTTTTAAACAAGAAAGTACCGCCTTATTTTTAGGTCAAATCAAACATGATTTAGCGAGATTCAATGTCTTTTTCGATAAATATTTTAGTGAAAAATCACTTTATAAAAATGATGGCGAAATAATTAAAAACACAATTGCAAAATTACAAAATACCTATACTAGCGATGGTGCTTTATGACTAAAAACAACACTTGATGGTGATGACAAAGACAGAGTATTGGTCAAAAGTGATGGTTCATACACATATTTTTTACCTGATATTGCTTACCATAATATTAAATTCAACTCGAATGGTCAAAACCCAACTATTTTAAACGTGTGAGGAGCCGATCACTCTGGCTATGTTAAAAGAATGGAATCAGCCATGAAAAATCTCGGGCACGATGCCGATAAACTTGTAGTCTTGTGTATGCAACTTGTGAGATTAATCAAAAATGGCGAAGAATTTAAAATGTCAAAACGTAAAGGAACCAGTTTTTGATTACGTGAATTTATTGACCTAGTCGGTACAGATTCAGCAAGATTTATTCTTTTAGATCGTACAACGAATACTAAACTAGATTTTGACATTGATTTAGCCACAGCCAAAACAAATGATAACCCATCATTTTTAGTGCAATATTCTAATGCTCGTGCATTAGCCTTACTTGAAAAAGCTAATGCAAATAATTTAAATTTAGTTGCTCAAAAATATGATGATCAAGCTGATCTAAAATTAATCTCAACACTGTTGGAATTTCCTGAAATTATTGAAAAATCAGCAGATAAATTAGTGACTAATCTTCTAACACAATATGCAATCAAATTAGCTAAAGAATTTAATTCTTGATACTCAAATACTGAAAAAATAATTGAAAAACAAGATCAAATAAGTGCTTTGGCGTTAGTTAAAGCAGTCAATATTGTCTTGGAAAATTCAATGAAGTTACTGGGTATTTCAATACCTGACAAAATTTAGACATAGCGAAAATTAGCACTAAACAAAGAGTGCTAATTTTGTTTTATTAATCAAAATATTGTAGTGAATAAGTAAAGCGTTCAGTTAGTAAACTAACTGCCATAAAATGTGCTAATACTCGAAACTGATGAATAATATTTTTTATTCTTAATAATGTATAACGTATATTAGAGTTTTCTAAAAAATTAATGTTATATTTACATTTTATATTTTATACAGTGCAATAACGAGATTAAGAAATTACATAGGAATGACAAAATATTTAAATTACTAAAATAGTGTGCAAAAGATAAAACTAAAATAGGACAGAAATTATTTGAGTATAATTTTTGTCCTATTTTAAACCGCTTATGTATTTTATATATTGAATTTTAGTAGCTTTCTATTTATAAATTCGAAAAGTATTTAATAATGTTATTCTTTTTCATTTTTGTTATTTTCTATTAATTCAGCAGGATTTAATTTAAATGGATCGGTAAAAAATTAGTGTGTTAGCTGAAAACCTAACTAGTTAATTTTTGATTAATACCATTATACCTAATTTTTTTCGAAAATTTTTAAAATTTTTGCGTTTTAAAAACTGGTGCAAAAAAATA
>NZ_JAOAOI010000012.1:0-15831 GCF_025209835.1 Mycoplasma sp. HS2188
GGGGGTATAAAATGTTAGCAGGTAATATACATTTTGTTAATTCAATTATACACCATTCCAGGCGATTAAAATTTGAAAAACTGCTTTTCTTTTGGCTCTCTGTTTATATATATGGGGGGGTCTCTCTAACTCCTTAATAGGAGAAAAGCAATATATTAAAATATATTTATCGTGCGCGCGTAATATTATAGGGAGCAAAAAAAGAATGAATTAACTCGCTGTGAATTTATAGTTGTTCGACATCATTAACGGCTCATATGTAAGGTCTTCGCCATCTGCAAAGTCGTTTATATCAATTAGTTCATAATTATGAGAATTATTTAATTTAATTAGCTCAAGAATCGTTTTCATACTATAAATAGAATATCTCTTGGCAAAAAATGATTTAAAAAGACTAACTGAAGATTCAGCTTCGCAGGTAATATTGTCGATATAGAATTGATATTCCTTACAATTTCTTAACACAAAATTTATAAATGATTTTATATTGTTTTTTGATTCTTTATTAGCAAAGTAAAAAATAGATAAATAGTTTAATCTATTAACTAATTCATTTTTATCATTAATAGCTTGTAAAATTCAATCTTTCGCACTTAAATTATTTATATACAACTTTTGTTTTCTCATTTTAGAGTCAAAAATGAAAAATGGTTTTTTGAATAATTCCCCAAAGCGTTTTTTAAAATGATAATAATCATAGATGTGTTTAGCATTCAATAATTTAGCTAAATTCTTAAAGTATTTTGCACCATCGCTAAGAAGGTATATTTGTGTGTTTTTGTCAGTATAATAGTGCTTTTCGATTATTTTTAAAAGTAATGAAGCTCGAGAATCATTGCTTAATTTTTTTGGATCTTTTGATGTATAAGTTTCATATATAAATAGTGGTTTTTTGTTTGTATCACTGAATATTTTTATTATCTTTGCATTAGTTTTATAAATTTTGCTGTTCTCTCTTGATTTTCCATAGCAATCATCGATATGAATGTATATTTTTGTTGCATAGGTCTTATTAAACGAGTCTTTAAAACTCATGTTTTCAAATAAATTTAATTTTTTAGCATAGTATTTACACAACACTCAACTAACTTGTGTAAATCTATTTCTTATTAGACCGCAATAATTATTGAAGTTATCAAAAATTAACTTTGTATCATATTGTTTTCTAAATAAATATTTATATTTTTCTGGGTAGTATCTGAAATACTGTTTCTTGTTGTTCACAAAACGGTAATATTCATAAATAACAAATTTATATATTTTTCGATTTTGGCCAATAATTTTTCTGATGATTGTTTTATTAATCTTTAATTTTAATTGTTTTCTTTCAATTGAGTTTTTGAATTCGTTTGATAGTTTGGTTATCTCATTGCAAGATAACTCGTTGATGTATTCTAATTCATTAATTTTATTGTTCATATATCTAAATTTTACTAAAATACACATAAACGTGTTATTCGCAACTTTTCGCAATAAAAAAATGACAGGTCGATAGCCAACAACAGCTCCTGTCATTCGTTTTCTAAAGCAACCTTATTTTTTGTTGTGTGGCAATGCTCGCAAGTCGGTTGTTCCACTTATATCACACATATGTATGTTATACAGCATTTTACAACTGCATTCTACATAATACACAGTGTCTTTATGACCTGTATCTACATAATACATTATTCACGGGAAAAATGAAGAAAATACCAACTGTATTGAGGTCAAACAATTAGTATCGCATTCATTCAATATTTTAATAAAAATGCGTATTTACAATATATTTTTAAATGCGGTATGAGAGTTGATTGATTGTCTATTTATCTATATAACCTAAAGTATAGACTTTTATTTTTAATTTATGCGAATTAATAGAAGTATATTAAGACTTGCTATTTGGGTTAAATCAAAAATCATTGAAGTTTATACCTGTAATGTCTTTTGCTTGAATGTCGTATATGAATAATAAATTCTTATCAGTGTTATCTCTTTCTTTAATGAAATTATGTTCCATAAAGCTCTTAATTTTTGTTTTAGCTAGGTTTGTTTTAGCTTCGTTTGTATTAGCTTCTAATTTTTCAATTTTACCGAATACAGGTTCATAGAATTTATTGTATAAATCCATTTTAAATGACGATTTTTGTTCGCCCGCTCTTAAAGATTTTCCATATATGTTATCTGGTGAAAAACTGAAATTGTCAGCATCATTTAGTAAGTAATTTAAAGGCATAAGGAATTTATTGTATAGGTTTAGAGCAAATAAATAGAATTGTCTTTGATTTGATGGCTGTAAATGATTAATTCGAGCATTCCCCATACTTTCTTTTCATTCATCGTAGAAATAGTGTTTTTTGCCAAATTCATCGATGAAATTAAGGTAAATTGTTGGGTCAATAATGTTTTTGGTATTAGCGATAAAAGAGTTAATAAAGTCAGTAAAATCAGCGTATCCATTGTCCTGATAGAATTTTTGTAATTCTTCATTTTTCTTATCGTCTAATAGCTCTAAAAACGGTGTAGAACGGTCTCTTCTAAGTAATGTTAGAATTGTTTTAAAGTGTAGGAATGATTTTAATAATTTCAGTTGGTTTGCGTTTATGTGTGAGTTTTGAATGTCTTTAAATGGGGCTTGAATAAACTCGTTGTTATACATTTCGTTTGGTGTTCAACCATTTTCTGAAAAAAATTGAGCAGTTGGTGGGAATGCACCTATGTAATCACGTGTTATATTAGTATTTTTCTTTGCATCAAACGGGAATTTAAAGTTGTATCAAGCGTTGAAGTAATCGCTGTCTTTTGCACTCTTATTAGGAATTGGGTCTAATGCTAATCTTTTGTTTGTTGTTTTGTCTAAAAGAACTCTTTCCTGTAGAAAATGTCTATCTGCTCTTTCGTAAAAGTATTTAGACACTAAAAACATATCGCTGTATCGTATTCTAGGTTGTTGGTCATCTGCTTCTGCTTCAATATTGCCCTTTGCAATTCATCAGTTAGCTTTTTTTGCGGCGGCACTATAATTATCAACTATCTCTGTTTCTTCTTCATCCATATCAACAGGGACTATTCCAAACCATAATCCAGATTCAGCAGTTCTTTGTTCGTAGAAATCAGTATATAACTCAATGAATTTATTCAAATCATAGGTAATGTAATCTCGTCATTCTTCGCCTAATCTTGTTGTTCGATAGTTGTTAGAATAAAACGAGCCGGAACTTACATCATCCAACCTTAGTAATCTATTTCTTAAATTCTCTTTAAAATTATCTGCTTGTAAAACATAGTCATAAAATCTTTTATTTCCAGAATATCTTAACTGCGTGGTGGCGTGTTTGAACATTTTTGTTCATACATCCATTGCTTGAGCAAAAGGTTTAGGTTGGAACCTTGCGATTATAATTCCAGGTTCATTGAAGATTGCTGGTGCAAGGTCTAGCATAGTTTTATTTTTGTAGATATCAGTAAAATCATTAATAATTTCTAATTGAGTTCTTTTAGGACTGGTATCGCTGTTTTTATTAGGTTCTGATGATTTTTCTGGTGCAGGTTCATCTTTTTGTGAAGGCTCTGAAGTTTTTACATCAGGGTTTTTCTTCTCTGGTACTCCAAGTCTGTTTTTGTTTAAGATTTCATTGACTCGGTCTAAACAGCTCGCCGATATCGCCGGAGTCAAAATAAATGGTGAGCCTAAAAGTAAGGCTAATCTAAGTTTTTTTATTTTCATATAAACTTCCTTAATTTTTATATTGTTTATTATCTTAATTATATATAAAATAATGCTCCAAATAATCTATTCATCGTCTCATATTGACTTATATGTGAGTTTATTTCATAATTATTTAATATTGCTTGCGTCTATTTAAAAAGTTGGTTAGTGCCAACTTTTTAAATATTTAATCCTATATAATCGATAAATTATCGATTTTGATAGTGTTTGCTTATTATCGAATTTAATTTAGTTTCAATTTCTTTAATTTTATCTTGATCGGGATTTTGGTTTAATTTTAAAAAATATAGTTGTTTTTCTAATTTAGATTTGCGTAAAGTAATGATAGCACGAGCAATTAGAAAAACTATTGATACTAACGCAAGAATGCTTATTATAGTTATAGCAGTTATTACCACTGAAGCTTGATATAAATCAAAGCTCTTTCATCTTGAAACTAAGTCAAAAATCGCAAAGGGAACAAGTATGCCTAATGTTGCCCCTATTATTCAGAATTTTGAAAATTTTGATTTTAATAATTTGTTGTAGTTCATTTTAAAATAATTTAACCTTTCTTTGTTTTTTGTTTAACACACTAATTGTTGTGATAATGCCAGACGCAAAAAGAATTGCTACTATGGCAGAACTAATTCAAATAATTTTTTTCTTTTTAACCTCCTTAGCTTCTGCATCAGGTTTGAAATTAATATTGATGTAGAAATTAACATTGAATGCATTTTCTCCAAAAACTATGGCCGAAACTTGTTTAGCATTTAATTTTATATTTTTTGTTATTTTGTAGTATTTCTTACCGTTTTTATCAACTATTATGTCTTTTTGATTGAAAATACTATTAAAGAATTTGTCGTCAAATTTAGTTATTATCAAATCATTAAAAATTTTAGATTTTGTATTGTCATCTAAGCTAAATACATTCAAAATATTAGATGTTATGACTCTGATAAATTTGTTTTTTAACTCACTTAAGTACTCATTTTCGATAATAAAGTCGATATCTTTAAACTTATATGCTCTAATATCAATTCTTTCATCGTTTTGAACATCGTTATTAGTTTGACTTTCATCAATTTGTTTTGGGTTTATATTGCTATATATAATTGTGTTTAATGAATATTCTCCCGTTATTGAATCTAAAGGCGATACTAAAATGATATTCATATCGTATTGATAGTATTTTTCATTTAGACTCACGTTATTATAAATATTTTGCGATTTATGCTTTTCGTTCGAGAGGATATGTTCACTTGATTGTAATTTAATTCCGTTTAAGACATTATTAATAACATTTTCAATATCGAGTTTTGTGTAAAAATGAGCAAACAATCTAACTTTTTCAGTTTTATTCTTGCTTAATTTATTCGCTTGTGTTTCTAAAAAATTTCAAAAATTGTATAAAATATCTTTTTTTATTGAATCATTTAGTGATAAGCCAAATTCTAATCAGCGTTCATAGTTTTTAATAGCTTTTCCGTTAAATCTATACTTTTCTGGATTATTTTTTATTGATGCAAGCTCAACTCTTTTGCGTTCAAAAAAATCGTTTACAGTATTAAAATAATCGTTTGATTGTTTATCGTCTATAACAAATTCGAATGAATCCATTTGCGATAAAAGAGCATCAATAGGCATCTTATACATAGTTTTACTGTGATTTGAAATAGTGATTGTTTTACTTGCTTTTTCATATCAATGTTTGATAATACGCTTCATCAATTCATATTTCTTTTCTAATTCTATGTATTTATCGTTTAAGGTGTTTTTTAATGATATTTTTACTTCATCATATGATTTATTAAAATCTATATCTTCTTCACTAACGAGTTGTTCAGATTTCACTTCATTTATAATATGTTCGATAATAAAATTGTTGTTAGGGTTAATTAATTTAATATTTTTAACAAGTTTTTTATCATCTGCCTCTAATTCTTCATCGGTTAAATATCGGGTGTATTCGTCAGTAGCGAGAATGTCAATATCGTTCAATAAATTTAACACCAGAAAGTCTTTAAGATACTCAAAATTAAGGTCATAATTTAAGTCTTCAAAAACAGTATTCATTTCAAAATTACTCAACAAATCAAGAGAATTTAATTTCTCTTTTATTTGCTCGATATTTAGTCCATCATACGACAAAGCACTAGGTTTATAAAAATCTAAAGGGTTTGAATATTGAGCTCAATTAGCTTCGATTTTATAGTTTGACCTACTGATAATTAATTTTTCATCACTTATTTCAATATTACCTTCTATATCTACAAATAAATTATCATCAGTAAATGTTAAATATACATTTTTGATGTTATCAACTATATCTTTGATTAAAATATCTTTACCATTTAAGTTAAGCGAGTCATTAAGTACATAAACTCTATCATCAAGCTCAATGCTTGTTATATTTCTTAAAATGAAGTCTTTCAGTTCATTAGAATTTAAACTTCAATCACTCATTGTTCGATAACTTAATTTTTGCTTAATATTTTCAAAATTAAGATTAATTTTTATAGGTCAATTAACTTGATATCCCTTTGTTTTAAGTCAATTCGTTAGGTTTAAAATATGTTTATCATTTTGTTTTACAAACTTAATAATTGTTGTATTGGGATTTAAATTAAAATTAAACTCTATTTGATATTCATTTATGTCCTTATTAGGTTGATTTACACTAACATTTTTATCTGATTCTGCATCTAGATAAGTAAATTTTTCAGGTTCAATATTTTCAATCGGAAATGAATTTAAATAGTTGTAAATATTTTTATCAATATTATTTTGCATTTTTGACTTAATAAATTCAATTAGTAAATCTTTGAACTGGTTCAATTCAGGTTTTTTCTCGTAGTTATTCGGTACATATTCTGCTAAAGTACTGCCTAAATCATTTGACTCTTGAAATGGTTCAGTAATATTAGCCGAGATATTAATCTGTAATTTACTTGATTCTAATTTGTCCCTATCAATTAGTAAATATTTAACTTTGGCCGATTCATTAGAATTTAGACTACTAAAATCAAAGAGAGCAGTGTGATTATTAAATAATTTTTTATAATTATTTTCAATGATTGCTCCGTTTAATTCATAAAGCAATTTAATGTTTTTTGCTTTTCTAATGTCTTTATCAAACTCAATATAAACCATTCCACTGTTTTGACTAATTTTTTTAATTTCTGGTAAATTTGTAATTTTGAATTTTTGATTATCGATTAAGTATTTCTCAAAATCACTGATAAATTCCTGTTCTTTTAAATTTTTAAAGTTCTCATTAAATGTAATGTTATTATAAAGTAGAAAATTCTCGTATTCTATTACCAAATCTGAATACTTAAGAGCAAGAAAATCTAGCGATTTATCTTTAATGTATTCCTTGAAAGAAATGAAATATTTTGATGAATTTATATCATTAACCATATTAAGGTCTTTAAATTTAGCAAATGCTCTATCCATTATGTTTTGTTGTTCGCCTTGTTTAAATTTTTCGTTTGTTTGATATATTAAATAATATTTATTTAGACCTGTTTTTTGTTCGCCAGATAATAAATATCATCCTTCTCCTTTCGGTGTTGTAAAATAAAGCGTTTCTTGGCTATTTACTGAAAGTTTGAAATGTTGTATTCTATTTGTTTTTATGCTATCAATATCATTACCTAAATAAAAAACGTCAATTTTATTAAAACCTTTATTGAATTTCATTGTCAATCCACTATCAGCGAAAATAGTTTTAGCAATAACGGAGTTCTTTTCTTCTGCGAAATATTCAATTAGTTTTTGCTCATTTAGCTTTGCAATTGAGGGCCATAGTTTTAAATCATCAATTAAGGTGTATAACGTGCTATTTAAAGTTCATATTTGTTCATAAATACCCGTTTCAGGAGAAATTTTATAATCATAGTCAGGGTTAGGAATTAATAAATCATTTTTATCTTTAACTTCTTTAAAATTTGAGTCAATGATATAAGGATTAATTTTTTGTGCTTGTTCTAAATTAGTGCTAGGGTTTCATTTATGTGCTTTAAACTCGATTTCATCAAAAGTCGAGCTAATGCCGATATCTCCGAATAGATTTTCCGTGATTGTGAAAACATTAAAATTGTTTTTGTCTATTACATTAACATCGTTTTTTAACTCAGTGCTATACACTTTTATTTGTATTTTTATTTTTTTATCATTAGGTTTTATTTGATATTTAAAACCAGTAAGAGAGACGGGAATAACATTATCATTAATAATTAACTCTTCATTTCTTTTCGGGCTTAAAACAAGCGTAATAATCGCTTGGCTAAGCAATGTCAAATCATCGCTATTTAATCTGCTAATCGTATATTGCTCGGTTTGCTCTTCATTATCAGGTGAAGGTACAGATACACCAGATTTTAAACTGAATATTTTTCTATTATAGTTGGTGTTATTTTCTACATAAGGTATGTTTATATTGAATCTATTTCACCAGTATTTATTAGAATCATTTGTTTGGAGTTTTGGGATTAAATTAATTTTTGTTTGTTGATTTGGCAATGAATTATAACTTATGATTGCGTTAGGTTTAGGGCCTACTGCAATGGTAATGTTCGTTGTTCCAAATTTTCTTATAAGTTTTTTATATATGTTTTGTTTTTCGATTTCCGTCCCAAAACTATTAACAAAATCTACATAATCATCAAATTCCACTTCCAAATAGTATTGATTATTTTGTGTTGTAATACCGTTAAATTTAAGTCACTGGTCATATACATATTTTTTAATATCATCTTCGTCTAAATAAGAAATAGTAGTGCTAAAAGTAAGTTTATTTTTTACAACCGTTAAATCAATATCGTTATTATTTTTGACTAAGTATTTATCGTTAAAATTCTGTAATTTTGGTTGAATTTGTTCTCATAAATTAAGTTTATAAAGACTATTTACATGCTTTTCTATATAGTCATTAATTTGACTTTGGGTTCATGATAGGAAAAAATTATTTTTTTGATTATCACGTTGAAAAACAAAGTCATTAAAATTAATTCTCAATATCGATGGTCAGTATTCATTGTTTTTGATAGTCAAAGAGCCGTCAAGTACTGTTAAACTCTCGTCTGGGTGCTCGTTTTGTTGATGGTTTCTATCTACGACCCACATAGCGTTTTTGCTAGAAACTGGGTTTAAATAGTAGCTATCAGATTGATATTCGAACATATCAGAAAATTTTCAAGGGCCAGGTGAAAGCGGTTTATCTATTTGAATTTGCACTTTCTTGTGTATAACGAAATTACTTAATACACCATTTTCGATAAATAGTGGTTTTTTTGTGTCATTTGAAACATTAAAAATATCGTTATTTGAGATTAGGAAAGGAGTGATTTCACGTTTAAAATCGGTTCAAAAAGCATCAAAAGATTTATTCTTATATTTCGGTGG
The DNA here is from genome assembly GCF_025209835.1 of Mycoplasma sp. HS2188. Classification (NCBI taxonomy): domain Bacteria; kingdom Bacillati; phylum Mycoplasmatota; class Mollicutes; order Mycoplasmatales; family Mycoplasmataceae; genus Mycoplasma; species Mycoplasma sp. HS2188. Next base: position 9,101 of record NZ_JAOAOI010000012.1, read on the forward strand.
TAAAGAGGTTAAATTAATAGTGTTTTTAGTGATAAATTGTGAATCAATTCTCAATAAATTGAATGTATTTTCACTCCGTTCGAACCTATATGAGATTCCGCCTGTATAAGGATGTTCGGATTCGTCGATAACTAAATTATTTGGAAAAAGTTGTTGTATTGTTTCGATAACTCCTGGGTTATTGGCATATTCATCAACAACGATATCAAAATCTTGATATAAGGGAAAATTAATAGTATTAATAAACGCCACGGATATTGATGGCGTTGTTAAGGGTATTATTGTTATTGTTGTAGGTAATAATTTTTTTAATTTCATATATTACCCTCCTTTTGCTTTTTACTATTTAATAAAATTCATATTTATCTGCAAAAGTTGTTAATTCAAATTCTTCAAAGATTTGTTTATAAGTGGAAATTGCTTTTTCTATTGACTTTAATCTTTGTTTTTCACTTAATATTTTCAAATCATCAGTTCATTCTTTAACATACGAAAGACTTGTTTCTTTATCTTTTATTCCTAAAGCAGAACCTACTAAATAACCTGCTAATTCAGCTTCAAATTCACAAACAGGTCTTGATGTTTTTTTGTAATCGTGTTTTAAAATGAAATGCGATAGTTCATGTAAAAATGTTTGAATATTATTTCTTAAAGAAGCACTTTCGTTTAGAACAACTTGTTTTAATTCATTATTAACATAACCGTGCATTGTTTTAGTATTTTTATATTTAACATTGATACCGTAAATGTCATAAGCTCTACTTATTAGATAATCAAATAAGTTCTCCATTTTTGTGATGTCATAACCATTGTTTTCAATAAATTTATAGTATTTAAAGTAATCATCTGGGTACTCTTCTTTTTTTAGTTCTGTCTGTGTGATGTCAAATACTGGAAAAGGTTTATATCCACCAATTATTTTTGTATATGGTTTATTATTTTGTTTCTGCTCCTCAGTTGCTTTATTGTAAAGTATTTCTTTACCTTCAACTTCAATAAATCTGGCAGTATTTGGCGAAAGAAGTCAAATGGCTTTTTCACCTTTTTTAACTTTTGTGCCAACCTTGTGTCAAGCATTGATTGTTTTAACTATGCTTGCGTGGTTTTTGGCAATGATTAAATTGTTTCTTAAAGAGTATTTATTCATTAAACACGGTAAAAAGTTATCTCACTTATGAGGGTCTAAACTAAACTCATTAAGTTCATAGTCAATTTGTTGAATTAATTCTTTAAATTCTTGTTTCTTTTCTTGTTTTGTACTCATTTATGTCCTTAAATTACATTAATTAAATTTTCTTTAAATTGAATGAGAAAAGCAAGATATTGTTTATATGTTGTAAATGTTGATAAATTATTTTCGAATGCGTTAATTTCATTTATGTAGTTAGATTTTAATTCGTCTTTTGTTTCACTCTCTTGAACTCTATTCAAAATACTTTCAATTTGAAATTTAAGATTATTTATATGTTTTTTGAAAGCTGTAAAGTCATCAAACAATAAATCTTTTTCAAAATCGTTATAATGAATGTTAATTTGGTAATGCTGTTGTTCTGTTAAAAACATCAATGCTTCACCTGTTTTAGCGTTTGAAATAAATTTAAGCTCTTGTTCAGTTAATGATTGATTTGTCTTATACAAATTTTGGATTGAATCTAAATCAATTTGTTTGCAGTTAAAAAATAATGAGTATTGAATATTACCGAGAATTTTGGCTGCGTTAGCTGATATATCAACAACGTTTTGAGTGGTCAAAATGATTGAACCATTATATTTTCTAATTGTTTTGGTCGTATCAATAATGAACTCTCTTAATTCAGGGGTATTATCTTTTAACGCAAAGTGAGCTTCATCAATAAATAAAACCGTTTTAAAATATGCTTTATCAATTGAATTAATACTTATTTTAGTATTGATGATTTTCAGCAATAAGAAAATTTGAGCTAAAGCTGAATTTTGGTTTTGCTGAGCTAGAAGTTTTTTGACATTGAAAACAATAAATTTATTATTCAAATTAATGTTAGACTTAGCATTAAAGATATTTCTATTACTTCTTTGAGTTTGAAAAAAGAATCTAAATTCTTTCAATATTTTTACCAAAGGATATTCATAGATTTTTCTTTCTGCCTCGGAGTCGAATTTTGTTAATTCGAGTTCATTAATTAAATCGTCAATTATTGGTCATTCTTCAACTTTTCTTAATTCATTGATATTTTGAACTTTGTAATAATTGTTCTTGTCATAAAGCCTTTTTAAAGCGTTTTTAATGATGATTAAATCGGTTTTAGTTAAATCACCAAAGAGAATTTTGAATCACTCGCCTGTAAAGTCAATATGATTATCTAAAATATTTTCGATTTTAACTGTATTATCACCAAATTCATTAATTTGGACTTCTAATGGATTAATAATTGTTTCACCACTATCTTTCAAGTCGATTCATTGACCACTGACTTGTTTGCATATTTTCTTATATTCGTTTTGAGGGTCGATGATTATAACTTGTGCGTTGTCATAATACTCATTCAAAAGCATTTTTTTACTTAAAGTTGATTTACCACTTCCTGATGTTCCGATAATAATCGCATTATTGTTTCTACGATTCCTATTTCTATGAAACAAATCAAAGAAAATTGGGGAATCATCATTTATTGATTTTGCTAGTATAAAATCACTGTCATCATTTAAAAATTCTAGATTTCAAGGTCATGAATAAGCAATCAACTCTGGCAGTGCTTGATTTTCCATATTTAATATGTCGGTAGCCGGTAATTGTGCTTGATTTCATGCTTTAAAATTCTCGTAATGAAATTTTGATAATTTTATTTTTTCTTTTCGGGCGTTATTATCATTATTTTTTTCGATTTCTTTTAATGATTCTAAATTGTCTGCTTTATTTAGTAAATATGCAGATACATTAAATAGCGGTTTATTTTGATTTTTAACAATATCATCAATCAAATTATTGAAAATCTCGTATTCATATTGATTCTTTTTATCTCTCAACAAATGATAAGAAGTTTCGCTTGCTTGTGAACCTATTTTTCTATTAGCTCCTTCTAAAAGTTTTTCGGCTATTGCAAACGAAATTTTGTTTAAATTTATAATTACGTTTGAATCTGATGCGTAGATTGTATTAGCCCAACCATTTTCAACTTCATAGTCAAATTCATTAATTGCTTGCATTGAGAAAAAACAGTCATTTAACCTAAAATGTGATTTTGCAAATTCAACTTCTCTGAAATCCAATAAATCTAACAATGGTATTTCGTTGCTTTCACTGAAATTTAAGATTTTTAATTCAATCTCATCATATGTTTTCCCCAAACTATAAAAATTACTGAAAAATAACACAGTTTCAATCTCATTTTGCTCGAAAATTGTGAAATTAGCACTTTCAAAAGCATATTTGATATTTGAGATATTTTCGTTCATCTCAAATTCACTATTGCCATAAACTAATAAATAATATTCCTGAAAATTTTGATTTTTCAATAAGTCAATGTCTAAATATTTTGCGTTTAAATATTTTTGACTTTCAATATCTTTATATTTTTTAAGTTTTTCATTAACTGTCATTAAATTTTGCTTAAATTCAACTTTATTGTTAATTTTAATAATATTTACTGAGCTTGAAATGTTACCTAAATTAGTTGCTAATGATGCTAGTAATTGCTCTTGTTGAAAATTATCATATTTAAAAATGGAATTACCGTTTAGCTTCAATAATTTTGCATATAAACCATTGCTTTTTGCTGATTTATGGGTCTTTAAAATTGCATTACTGTCAATAGTATTGAAAACCATTAAGTCATTTATCTCTTTGTTTTTAAATTTCTTTTTAGAACTAATAAATTTAAGTCAAACTCAAAAAATTTGATAAACCTTATAGTTGGTATTCTTAACATTCAAAAACAATAACATTATCACTGGAATAAAGGTAAACGGAATGGCTATTTTGTATAAGATGTTGAGAAAAGGAAAACCAAAAATAATTGTTAAAAATACTAATATAGCAAGAGCAATGAATAATAATAAGTCATATCAGGCCATGTTTCTAAAAATATTAAATCTCGTTTTTTTAAGCGGCTTAGCTTGTAGCATTATCGTTCTTTAATCCTTTCAATTTCTCGAAAATTTTTAAGAAAAACGGACTCAGCATGTTTTGGTTTTTTGTTGATGAACCAGTGCCAACATTATTTTTCTTAAGACCTGATTTATTTGTAATAACTTGGTTTCCTTTCTTAGATGTGTTTTTACTTTTACTAATTGATTTTTGAGATGATTTTCCAGATAAAGCACTGTTTTTTGTGTGCTTGTTGTTAGCTGTTTTTTTGAATTTAAGCTTTGGCGATGACGCAAATTCATCTAAATTAAAGAAATGCATTAACCTTGTTACCATTGACTCAATACCGAATGACATACCAATTAAAATTGATACAGATAATATAGAAGAAACGTTATTTTTAATCGATTCTAAACCGTCTATTTTAATAATTTCTGATAGTAATTTTGGTACTTGGATAAAAGCCGAATCAACTAAAAACAAAAACAATAAAAGACATATTAAAATAATAAAACTTGACAATATACATTCAGTAAATTTAGCAAATCATTTTTTCAGTGTTTCGCCATTATCATTGACACCTTGTGCTACAGACACGGGAAGTCATAATAAATAAACAAATTCAAATGCTGCGATTTTAACAACTCGCAGAAAAAGTTGCATAATTGCTCAAAGTATTGCTAGTAAAGATAAGGACAATTTTATAACTAATAAAATTGAACTACCTTTCATATTTTTTCAATCGCTAAACGAGAGTGCTTGAAAGTTATTTTGCACATTTACTCAGGCTCTATGTCCTGATGAAGCGTTTTCTCAGCTTGGTTCTAACACTTTAAATATGAAATTACTTATTGTCTCATGTGGGTTGTTAATCATAACTGACTTTATGAAATCAAATAATATTATTGAAAAAATCATCATAAGTCAGATTCCGATAGGAATACCCAGCATTAGTAAAACAGCCACTACTGCTCTTTTAAATGAATCTTTGAATAAAAGAATATTTTCACTGCTTTTGTGTGCTTGGAAAAGTCGATACATAACTATTCCGATAACAAATACTATTGAAATACACATAATGGTTAAAAACCTGTATAAGAAGATTGAGTTAAAATCAATAGTGTATCCGCCAAATAAAATAAAAATCGGTAATTTTAAAGCAATAAACTCTACGGTTGTGTGAATTATATGTAATACTCAACCTGGAAGAAACACAAGTATATATCAAAGAGCACTAAATATACCATAAGCTATTTTATTAATTAGGAATTGCATATTCTACTATTCGAAAATTAACCTCTAGGATTTAAAATACTTCAATTTGTTGCTGACATTGTAATTAGGAATACTATTGCTAAAAACAATATAATAACACCTGCTATATATCATCAAAGCTTTTTAATTTCCATTTTGTACTCATCAACTTTGACTTTTGAAAGTTGTAAAAATCTTTTTGCAAGCATAATACATAAGTAAATCAAAAGACCTGACGATACTAATATAGCAGGGACTGTAATCGCAGCTAAAATTGTTTGAAATCCACCGGTTACAGATTTACTAATTTCGGTCGGTAAGCTCGATGAAGACGAATTAGTGCTATCAGCTAAAATTTTGTTTATCATAAATTAAGTCCTTTTTACATTCCATTAATTACATTCTCCTTTCTTAATAGTTTATTAAGTAGTTCATATCCTTTTGTGTTGTGTTTTACTCTGAAATATGGTCGATTTTTCATCGTTTGCTCAAATTTTTTAATTCATTTGGGTTTTGTGATAATCAAATGTTGCAAATTCAGATGATATAGTGCAACATACATTCATAAAGCTTCATCGTAATCATGAGTTTCGAATAAATTATTGCTTACCTTACTGATTCCTGATTCATAACTTTTAAGAATGCTGGAAGTTTTTACCTCTATCGCTAAAATATTTAAAACATAGTTTAATACTTCTATCATTTTTTGGGCATTATAGATTCTGACATTTTGATTAACAAACACACGCTTAATAGTTCCATAAAATATTTGTTTAATATTTTTTGATGCGTTATCTACTATTGCTCCAAAAACACCGTAAATAAGGCCTTTTAGTTTTTCGACTATTAAAGTCAGCTCGTTTTTTGAAATTAATCTATCAAAAGCATAAACTAATCTTACCTTTGTTCCATGCAAACCTTTCGATGAATTTGTTTCATAGTGAAAAGTCGGTAAAAAATACCTTAAAAAAAGCATTTCAGGTTGCGATTTATCATTTAATTCGTTTTTTGAAAATTTTTGATTGTAATACCTTAACATAGTTCGAAACAATTTAAAGGCATTAGCGTCAATATCAATATTTACAAATCTTGTATTCTCGCCGGTAGAACAGATATAACTTTTATTCTGTGAAACGGCTTCCGTTAATGTTGCTAATTTCATAGTTTTCAGTTTTTTATTCTTTTCTACCACGTTTTCATGAAATAGGCGATTCATTTTTGAAGCGTCGTATGCACTAGGTTTTTTATTGAATTTCTTATAGAACACGAAAAAATTCGTGCAATATTGGGATTTATTTCAAATTTTATACAGCATACAGGCTCCTTAAAACGACTATTTCTAGTACTTTTCCAAAAACCCCTAAGGTAAAAATGAAAAATAGGTATTTCTACCTACTTTGTTTTATATCCCTCT
>NZ_JAOAOI010000013.1:0-10569 GCF_025209835.1 Mycoplasma sp. HS2188
TTAAAATGTGCTTTAAAAAAAGCACAATACTAGACAATAAAATTCTACATTTAAATCACAAATGTATAAAACAAAAAAAGCCCGTTTTTATTTTTTAAAAAAGGCTTTTTTTGTTTCTTAACTCACAATTTACCATGTTGCATATCAAAGACTTTTGATATCAAACCATACAAAATAAATATGACTTAACAAAGTAAAAATTAAGCATCATAATTTTTGTGAAGTGCTTTTATTTTTTAAAAAATTAAACGCACTTATTTGCTCAAAATCGCTTATTTTGAGTATCATAAGTAAAAAATTTTTTGTTAAAAATAATTTTTAGTTTTATATTTATATTAATTTTAAATGTGATAGAATATTATTATATTTGCTATTCGCTCTCGTGCGAATTAATTTTTATAGCAAGATAATTAAAAAGGAGAATTCATGGTTGAAGAACAATTCAAAAAATATGAAAATAAATACCCATACAAAATTACTGAATTTGGTGCTGGTACCAAGCGTAGAGATTACTCAGTAACCAAACACATTTATGAGGTACAAGATTTTCTAAGAACGTCAAAAGAATCATTCGAATGATTTAAAAAAGACGGTATTGAACAAGCGATTAGAGAACACTACCCAATTTCATCATCGAATAAAGGTGTGACTTTAGAATACATCAATAACAGTGCTTATCTAGAAATTCCAACTAAGGAATATGATGAAGTTACTAAAGCAAAAGTTAAAGGTACCAACTACTCGGCTAAGTTATTTGGTAAATTTAAAGTTACAACCACAACTGATGGTTTAGTTAAAGAAGATACAGTTTTCCTTGGCGAAATACCATTGATGACTTCTGGTGGAAGTTTCATAATTAACGGAAGTGAAAAAGTTATCGTTAGCCAATTGATTCGTTCACCTGGTGCATATTTTGGACGTGGAGTTCGTAACAAACAATCAGATGACTTATTCAACAAAGTGGAAATTTTACCTAGAGTTGGTTCATGAGTAGAAATTTCACATAAAGTTACATCAAAAAACCCTGATAGCGTAAAAATCAAAATCGATAAAAACAAAAACGTGAATATTATTACATTTTTAGGTGCTTTAGGTTTAACCAAAAGCGATATTTACAGTTTATTTGGTAAATCAGATGTTTTAGATGAATCAATGAAAAGAGAGAAAAAAATGACAGATGATTTATCACGTGAGGAAATCATAAAAAACTGTCAAGAGGAATTATTTAGAACAATCCGTAAAGGTGACCGTGTTTCTGATGATTCTATCTCAAACTTGATTCCAAACTTACTATTCCATAAAAAACACTATAACTTGAGCGAAACTGGTCGTTACATGATTAATATTAAACTAAATCTTGTTGACCGTATTTCAGGAACAATTCTAGCTCAACCTTTAACAATTCAAGATAAAGACGGAAATGTATTAGATCTTGAAATAGGTACTGTTATTACACATAAACTAGCTGTTTTAATTCAGTGAAACTTTAATAACGGTAAATTGCCAGCAGAGAAATTGAAATCAATTAAACCTGAAATTGTTTATGCAAAATTATTAAATGACCCTAACAATTCTTCGCTAAAAAGAAGAGATAAAATCATCTCAATAAAAATTTATCCAAACAAAAAATGAATGGAAAAAGGCAAAGAACCTGTCAGAGTTATTGGTGGTGATCCGAAAGCTAACGAAACACATCTTGTTGTTTCTGACTTAATTGCTACCATCAACTACTACTTCAACCTACTAGATGGAATTGGTCAAGATGATGATCCAGATGCATTGACAAACAAACGTATTGTTTCTTTAGGTGAATTAGTTCAAAACAATCTAAAAGTTGGTTTGGCCAAACTTGAAAAAACAACCCGTGAAAGAATGGGAGCTAAAGAACCAGATAAAGTTAGTCCTAAAAACGTAACTAACAATAAATTGATTTCTAATCAAATGAAAACCTTCTTCAACTCTTCTAAACTTTCACAATTTATGGACCAAATCAATCCTTTAGCTGAAATTTCAAACGAAAGACGTATTACATCGCTTGGGCCTGGTGGTCTTAACCGTGATACAGCACAGTTTGAAGTTCGGGATGTTCATGCCACACACTACGGAAGAATTTGTCCAATCGAAACTCCTGAAGGGCCTAACATCGGTCTAATTCTTAACTTCGCAACTTACGCAAAAGTTAATAAATATGGTTTTCTAGAAACTCCATATTATCGTGTTGAAAAAGGTGTGGTTGATTACAGTGAACCTGTTTATTTAACCGCAGCAGACGAAATGGGTTATAAAATTGCTCAATCAACAGTAAATGTTGATGAAAACAACAGAATTGTTAACTCACAACTGACAATTCGTCACAACTACACTTACCAAATCGGAACTGCTGAAGATATCGATTTTATCGAAGTGGCTCCAAACCAAATGGTTTCAGTTGCGGCTGGATGTATTCCATTCTTGGAAAACGATGATGCCAACCGTGCACTTATGGGTGCCAACATGCAACGTCAAGCAGTGCCATTGTTAGAAGCTGAGGCTCCTTTTGTTGCAACTGGTATTGAAGCAGAAATTGCTAAATATTCATCAGCAAACTTTGTTGCACGTAATGATGGTATTGTTGAATTTGTTGACGGTAAAAAAATTAAAATTAGAAACCACAAAAATACAATTGATACTTATAATCTAAAAAACTTCCAACGTTCTAACCAAGATACAGTTATTCACCAAAAACCACTTGTTGTTGAAGGACAAGAAGTTAAAAAAGGTGACTTGCTTGTTGATGGTTCATCATTTAGTAACGGTGAACTTGCTTTAGGTAAAAACGTTGTTGTAGCCTTCAGTACTTACAAAGGTTATAACTATGAGGATGCTATTATTCTTAACGAAAGATTAGTTAAAGATGACATTTTTACTTCAATTCATATTGAAGAACAAACAATTCAATTTAGAACATCAAAAGCCGGAGATGATGAATTAACTCCTGATATTCCTAATGTATCTAAATTTTCAACAAGACATTTGGATGAGTTCGGTATTGTAAGAATTGGTAGTGATGTTACTCCTGGTGATGTTTTAGTAGGTAGAGTAAGCCCTAAAGGTGACGAAAACCCATCACAAGAAGAAAAATTAATGTTAGCTGTTCTACAACAAAGACAACAACCAGTTAAAGATACATCATTGAAAGTTAAAAACGGTCACGGTGGTACTGTAATCGGTGTAGAAATTTTATCAAGAGCTAATAAAGACCAACTTGAAGATGGTATTGATAAAATCGTTAAAGTTTCAATCGCAGTTAAACGTAAAATTAAAGTCGGCGATAAAATGAGTGGTCGTCACGGTAACAAAGGGGTTGTTTCAATCGTCTTACCAGAAGAAGATATGCCACACTTAGAAGATGGTACACCTGTTGATGTAATGCTAAACCCACAAGGGGTTCCATCACGTATGAATATTGGACAAGTTCTTGAAATTCACTTAGGAATGGCCGCAAGAAGTCTTAAAACTAAATTTGTTACAAGAGTTTTTGATGGTATTAAAAAAGAAGCTATCTATGATGTTATCGAGGAAGCAGGACTACCTGTAACCGGAAAACAAACACTAATTGACCCAATTACTGGTGAAAAATTCGATAACCCAGTTTCAGTTGGGGTTATGTACATGCTAAAACTAAACCACATGGTAGATGACAAAATGCATGCTCGTTCAGTAGGTCCATACTCATTAATTACTCAACAACCATTAGGTGGTAAATCACAAAATGGTGGACAAAGATTTGGTGAAATGGAAACTTGAGCTATCGAATCTTATGGTGCAACAAACATCTTGCAAGAAATCTTGACATATAAATCTGATGATATTAACGGTCGTAATCAACTTTACGCCGCTCTAGCATCAGGACGTGAATTACCAAAACCTGGTGTTCCTGAATCATTTAATGTTCTACAATACGAACTTAGAGGATTAGGAATGAAACTTAATATTGATCACGTTGAAGTTGATGAGGAAGACTCTATTCAACACTTTGACATAATAGGAGGTCTAAATGAGTAGAACAAATCAAAACGAAGCTAAATTACTAATTGACAAAATTACTCTATCTTTAGCAACTGATAAAGATGTTAAAAATTGATCAAATGGTGAAGTAACTAAACCAGAAACAATTAACTATAAAAGTTATAAACCTGAACGTGATGGTTTATTTGACGAAATTATTTTTGGACCAACTACCGATTACAAATGTCCTATTTGTAATACAAAATACAAAAAAAGTGATGAAAATATCGAATGTGTTAAAACCACAATGTGTCAAAAATATAATCCTAAAATTTTACCTAAAATCACACGTAGAAGTAGAATGGGGCACATTAGTTTAAAAAACCCAGTAGTTCACTTTTGATTCTTTAAAATCGATCACTCTATTATTTCAAAACTATTAGGGCTAAAAGTAGCTAATAGTTCACACAGCGTGACAAAATCTGAATTAGAAAAATTAATTTATTACAAAAGTCACATCATTTTAGAAGATGGCGGTTTAAAATCACTGAAAAAAAATACTATTATTGATATTTCTGACGCCGCAATTATTTATTATGAAGCCTTAACTGAATTAAAACAAAAATTTAATCCTGAAGGCGATGAATACGAACAAGAAGCCTATGAAGTTATTGATGAAGCTATTAGTGAACTTAAAGAACAAGCTACTTCAAAAATGGGTCAAGACTACGGAATTGACTTTTATGAATATAACGATATTATTCATGAATACTCAGATGCTTTAATTTCAACAGGTTCTAAAGCGATCGAATATCTTTTAGAACATGTATCACCTCAAGAAGAGGCTAAAAAACTAGAAGAACAAATTACTGAAATTAATAAACAAATTGCAAAAAATCCATCAGCAAATACAAAAATTCAAGAAAGAGCAAAACTATATAAACGTTTATCAGTTATTAACGCCTTTATTAAATCAGGACAAGATCCTAAATCAATGTTAATTTACAATCTACCTGTCATTCCAGCGGATTTACGTCCACTAGTTCAATTAGACGGTGGTCGTCACTCAACTAGTGACATTAACGAACTATACCGTCGTATCATTATCAGAAACAATCGTCTAAAAAAATGAGATGAAACTGATGCGCCGATGTTGATTAAACAAAACGAATACCGGATGATTCAAGAAGCTGTAGACTCTTTAATTGATAACGCCCGTAAAAAACCAAATCCTGTTGCTTCAAAAGACGGAAGACCTTTCAAATCAATTTCTGATGCTCTAACAGGTAAAAAAGGACGTTTCCGTCAAAACTTACTTGGTAAACGTGTTGACTATTCAGGTCGTTCAGTTATCGTTGTTGGTCCTGAATTAAAAATGCACCAAGTTGGTATTCCACGTGAAATGGCCGCAAAATTATTTGAGCCATGAATTATTCATGAATTAATTAAATCAGATAAAAATAACATAAACTCAATTAAAGCAGGTAAAAAGGCAGTTGAAAACCTTGACCCTATTATTTGACCTTATGTGGAAAAAGCAATTGAAGGACGCCCAGTGCTATTGAACCGTGCGCCTACATTGCACCGTTTAAGTATTCAAGCTTATGAACCTGTATTAATTAGAGGTAAAGCAATTAAATTACACCCACTTTCATGTACCCCATTTAACGCCGACTTTGATGGTGACCAAATGGCTGTCCATGTTCCAATTAGTCCCGAAGCTACTCGTGAAGCACGTGAATTAATGCTAGCTTCTAAAAACATTTTAGGACCTAAAGATGGTGAACCAATCATCAACCCTGGTCAAGATATGATTTTAGGTATGTACTACCTAACCATGGAAAAAAGTGGTGCTAAAGGTGAAGGTAAATTCTTCAGTACTTACGAAGATATGATCACTGCCTACGAAAATAAAGCCGTTACAGTCCACACAAGAGTTGTGCTACCAATTGAACAAGCTGACAAAAAATGAATTACTGGTGACGCTGTTAGAAGATATATTGTTTCGACAGTCGGTAAATTTATGTTTAACCGTGCTTTCCCTAACACATTTGAATTTATTTTTGGTAAATACATTACACCAGATGGCAAAGAAATTGTTCATACTTCGGCCAATATTGAACACCTAAATCACTATATTTTACCTAGTGGAACTAACTTCCCTGAACATATCGCTAAAACTCCAATCAATTTACCTTTATCTAAAAAAGATATTGCTAAAATTGTTCGTCGTGTTTATGACCAATATGTTGGTGTTGTTAACATGGAAGATTTAGCTGCAATAATTAACGATATTAATAAAGATGAAATTGATAAAGTGTTCGAAAAATGTGCACAATTACAAACATTTAGTGGCGAACCTATCAATTCAGCACATATCGAAATACTATCTAAATTAATTACTAGCGAATTTAACCAAATTCAATACCAAGTAACTATGACACAAAACAACGAAGATGCAATTTGAACCGTTGATGATTACACTAAATTATTAGAACGTGTTTGATTTAAATACACCAATGTTGTGGCTAATGTGTTAGATAAAATTAAAGCTTTAGGTTTCCACTTCTCAACAATTTCGGGAACAACTATCGCTGTTAGCGATGTTATAACCTTGCCTGAAACCAAAAACAAAATTAAAGAAGGTGAAGAATATATCGAAAAACTAAAATCATTCTTCGAAGAAGGTATGCTAACTGACGACGAAAGATATAGTTTATCAATCAAAAAATGAGCTGAAATTAAAAACTCAATTGAAGACGATCTGAAAAAAGTTACTAAGTCAGACCCACATAACCCACTATTCATGATGTTTACTTCCGGAGCACGTGGTAACTCGTCTAACTTCGTTCAACTTGCAGGTATGCGTGGATTAATGAACAACAACGTTAAAATCCTTAAAGCCGATGCCGAAAACGAACGTGTTGTTCGTTCAACAGTTGAAATTCCTGTTAAATCATCATTCCTTGAAGGTTTAACAGCCTACGAGTTTTATTCATCTACCCACGGGGCACGTAAAGGTCTTACCGATACTGCTCTTAACACCGCTAAATCAGGTTACTTAACTCGTCGTTTAGTTGACGTGGCCCAAGGTATTGTTGTGCGTGAAGTTGATTGTGGTACTGACTATGGATTTGTTGTTCGTGATATTAAAGACACTAAAACTAATACAATTATCGAATCATTAGCCGAAAGAATTGAAGGGCGTTTCACCAACAAACCTGTTGTTGATGCTAACGGTAACATTCTAATCGAAGCTAATAAATTAGTAACTCCTGAAATTGCTGCACAAATTAGCCAAGCAGGCATTGAAGAAGTTGAAATTAGATCAGTTCTTTCATGTTACACACGTAATGGTGTATGTAAAAAATGTTATGGTAAGGACTTAGCTCTTAACCGTGTTGTAAATATCGGTGAAGCTGTCGGGGTTGTTGCTGCGCAATCAATTGGTGAACCTGGTACCCAGCTAACCATGCGTACATTCCACACCGGTGGGGTTGCTGGGGTTGAAGATATTACTGGTGGTTTTGGTCGTCTAATGGAACTTATCGATGCCTACGATTCGCCATGAGGTAGACCTGCCATTATTTCACCAGCTTACGGAAAAATCATTTCAATCACCACACCAAGTGAGTCAACAAATAGATCAATAAAATTAATTGAAGTTGAGATCTTCAATAACAATGGCGAAAAAGAAATTGTTAAATACGAAACTAAATCTGATCGAAGAATTGTTGTTAAAGAAGGCGACAGAGTTAGTCCAGGACAAAAAATTGTTGAAGGACCAATCGTTCTTGGTGATTTATTAAAATACGCAGACACACGTGCTGTTCAAAACTACTTATTAAAAGAAGTTCAAAAACTATACCGTCTACAAGGTATTTCGATTGCCGATAAATATATCGAAATTATCATTCGTCAAATGCTTTCAAAAGTGATGATTACTGATACTGGAGATTCAAAACTATTTTCTGGTTCATTAGTAGACATCTTTACATTCCAAAGAGAGTCAGCTCGTTTATTAGCCGAAGGAAAAAGACCTCCATTTGGTGAAGTTAAAATCAAAGGTGCTAAACAAACACCATTATTATCTGATTCATTCTTAGCGGCTGCTTCATATCAAGAAACACCAAAAATTTTGGTTAATGCTTCGATTGCTTCGCAAGTCGATAAACTAGAAGGGCTAAAAGAAAATATTATTTTAGGTCACAAAATTCCTGCCGGAACCAACTCAAACTTTGAACAAAAAGAAAAATACGATATCCGTGATCCAAGAAGTTATTTCAGTTCAAAATATGATGCTTCATTCGAAAACGGAGACCAAAATGATAATATGATGTCTCTAAACGACGAAATGATTGATGGCGATATCAATAATATGCTTGAAGATCTTTTCGTTCACGAGTTAGAAACAAGCTACGATGACAACGATAACGAAGACGATGATTTTGTAGAAATCTAATAATATGAAAATTCATGAGCAATCATGAATTTTTTGATACAAAAAATAGACCTGCGAGGGTCTATTTCGTCTAAACTAATCAACTAAAGTTCATTTAACTTCACGGAGTGTATCACTATCATCAGTGTTATTTCTGTATCACAATGTTTTAGGGGTTTGGATTCATTGCGAGTTCCCTTGCCGAATAAAACTTGTGGTTAAGCTACGAACAAATAAATTTCGTTGCTGGTTTTTGGTAGCGATTAATTCAACTGTTCTAGCTCATTTTTTGTCAATATCAATAGATAAAGTTTCTAATTTATTTAAATTACTAATATCAAATGTGTTGGCAAATGAAACTTTTAAATGGTCAATATTGCTCATAATTTCATTATTTTTAAATAAATCAAAATTCATATCCATTAGTTCAATATATTTTAGGCTTTGCGATGAATTTTTTATCATTTTTAAGCTTTGGTTATCCACTAATGACAATTTATTTAAATTATTGATATTCATTAAATCCAGCGAGTCTAATTTAGTAAACGAAAGACTCAATTCTTTGAGATTAGCAAAAACAGAAAAATCAAGTCTATCATTAGTAATATCACTGAGTGATAATTTAAAAACATTAATATTGCTTAGATTAAAAAATAAATTGTTTTTAGATTCGACATTAAAATCAAAAATATCTAAATTTGATAATTCAATAGTTTTTAAATTAGATTGCAATAAATATAGATTCGTTAATTTAGCTTTTATTTCGTTTGCAATAACTATGTTTTCAAGCATTGGATTATTAGAAACATTAATTTCTTTAACTTCATTTATTTGTTTAATTATTAGCTTATTTAAAGCCTTATTGGCCTGCAAAATAATTTCTTTAATATTGTTTTGGTTTTCAATAATAACTTCTTTAATAGCGTTATTATTTATTATTGCTAAGTCTTTTAAAAAGGCATTGTTTGCAAGCTGAATAACTTCAATGTCAACATTAGCCAAGTATAATGATTTAAGATCTTTGTTTTGATCTAAATTAATTAAATTTAACTCTTTTAGATTATCAATAAATAATGCTTCTAAATGTGTTAAAGTGCTTAAGTCGATATTTTTTAGCGGCATTTCGGTTAAATTTAGTGAAACAAGGTCATAATTACTTCCTAAATCAAGTTCATTGATATTATTTTGGTTTAACACCATCATTTTTAAATTAAAATTGAGACTTAAATCAACATTTTCTAAATCTTTTGCTGAAATAATTTCTAATTCTTCAAGGTTCAAATTGTTTTTAAAATCAATTTCTTTTCGGTATGTACCAGTTAATTTCAAATGTTTTAAATTAGGCAATAAGGCATAATCTAATTGATCAAAAAGATGTTTGTTTTGTCACTTGAATGCTCTAATATCTATTTCTAAATATTTAATTTTTGGTGGAAGCGATAAAGTCTTAATTACGCGGTTATTAACTACGCGGTTAATAAACTCAGTATTCAGGAACTCTAAGTTCGGATCTCATTCGTACTTTTCATTATTGTCAAAAATAATTTCGAATGTGTTATTATTATTCATTTTACCTCCTTTAATTTTTGTACTATACAATTTTACAACTAGGCAGGAATAAATAAATTTGTTTTTTTAAATAAAATGGACTAATTTATTATTAATTATTGATTTTTTGATTTCTCTATCAATAATTAGCAATAAATTAGTGTCTTTTAAATTAAAAAAAATTAAAAATGTTACTTCGTAAGTTAACTATTATATCTTGCGTCATCGACCTGATAAATAGGACATTTTAATCTTTAATGTAAATTAAATTTGCCTGTTGTTTTATTCGTTTTCTTAATCTAGACATATTTAGTGGGCTAGTTTTTTTAATAAAAATCTTCCAACTTAGAGATATGAATGATTAATTTTTCAATATTTAATAATTATCTTATTACTTAAAAAAAGATAAAAAAAAATACTCCGTGTGGAGCGTGTTCTCTGAAAACTGAATAGTAAATTTTAAAATTCATTGAAATGTATAAAATACACATTACTTTTAAACCTATCGATTTATTAGTATTGGTCAGCTCAACATATCGCTATGCTTACACATCCAACCTATCAACCTCATAGTCTATAAGGAATCTCAAGGG
>NZ_JAOAOI010000014.1:0-10469 GCF_025209835.1 Mycoplasma sp. HS2188
CAACAAGTTTTTTAATGGCTAAATTCAGCGTCGTTTTCTTAAAACCAAGTTGCGAAACTAAATCATTTTTACTTATCTCACAATTTAGTTTTTTATACATTCTAATAGTCATAAAAACTTTAACCAAGACTTCATTACCAGCTAATTTATTTTTTCAACTTCGTGAAATAACCAACTTCGCATTTTTAATGAATTTTCAAACATGCTCAAAGTTTTGCTTATCATAAACTTTGCGATCATATTTTTTTACAAAATTTACATTGTTGTAAAAATTTCTAATTTCTTCTTGCTGACCTTCTTTCTCCATCAAATCTAAATTGCTTCAAACACTCATGATAACTCCTAAAAAAATTTTTGTTTTTTTTAGAAAATGAAAAGTTGGGAACAACATTTTTGTGGTATAATATATTCAGTTGTCGGGGGGGGGTTGTTCCCTCCTTTTCATTTACTAATTTTTTTTAAAATCAAAAAAGCTGCAAGTAGGTTGCAGCTTTTTTACACACTAATTTTTTACGCATTCTAATTAAAATTTAGAAAAGCATTAGGCGTATGTCTGATGCTTTTTTCTATTGTTTTTTCAATAAAAATAATAAAAAAGTCTTTTTATTGAAAAAAATCATCAATAAGCAAATATTCAAATATGAAATTTAAGCTTCATTTTCTACCAATTCTTTTAAGTCCCGTATGTGTTGTTGCTTGTGATTCAACGTTTTCAACATCTGGAAAAATTGTTAATTTCGAATATTATCATGTCAGTGACGGGGATACGATTTATCTTAATTACAATAACAAACGAACTGGTATTCGTTTTTTAGGTATTGATACTCCAGAGACTAAAAAAGCTCACAATGTTATTGCCACATTAGAAAATGCTTATGCTCAAAAGGCTAAGCAAGCTTTAATAAAGTTATTAAACAATAAACCAATCAAAATTCAAATAATAAGTATCGATCGTTATAATCGCCTAGTTGCTAGGGTTTGAAATTATCAGAATATTGACGCAAATATTTACTTAGTTTCGAACGGCCTTGCGCGTGTGAAATACCTCGATAAAAAAAGAAGTAATATTAATTATTGGAATAATAATTGAAAAATTAAAGCATATTATGACAAATTAGTTGCAGCTGAGTCGATGGCAAAAAGAAATAAAATAGGTATTTGAAAATATAAAATCGGAGATATTTTTTACAAAAAATAATTATTTAGCACTTTGCATTTTTACTTTTTTCAATTAAAAAACGTATAAATTCGGCAATTTTTATTAAATTTAAAAAAAATTATTATTTTTTGCAATTGAATTTATAATTAAAAAGCAATTTAATATATATGATTGCCTCTTAACTAGTGGGAGATAAAAATCGCTAGAACCACACTATCGAAAGGATAAATTATTATGGCAAAATCAAAAGCTGATATTGTTCGTGTTCGTAAATTACAGTTCAAAGCCGGTCAAGCTAAACCAGGTCCAGCACTAGCTGGTGTTGGTATTAACATGCCTGACTTTACTCGTGCTTTCAACGATGCAACACGTGACAGAGGTGACGAACCAGTTCCTGTACAAATTACAGTTTACAAAGACAAATCATTTGACTTCAAAATTTTTACAGCACCTGCAAGTTACAAATTAATTAAAGCTGCAAAGCTTTCAAAAGGTAGCTCTAACGCTAAAACAACTAAAGTGGCAACAATTACTGTTGACCAATTAAGAGAAATCGCAGAATACAAATTACCAGATTTAAATACTAACAACATTGAAGCAGCAATGAGAACAATTGCTGGAACTGCTAAAAACATGGGTATTCTAATCGAAGGTTTCGATTCAGAAGGAGATAAATAATGGCTAAAGTTGGTAAAAAAATTAAAGCAGCATGAGAATCATTTGATAAAAATGTTGCTTATGACTTAACAGAAGCTATTGAATTAGCAAAAAGAACATCATATTCAAAATTTGATGGTTCAGTTGAATTAGTATTTAAATTAAATCTTGACGTTCGTAAAGCTGATCAACAATTACGTGGTGCAGTTTTACTTCCTCACGGTACAGGTAAATCAATCACTGTTTTAGTTGTTACAAATAACCCAGAAAAACAAAAACTAGCTAAAGCCGCTGGTGCTGATCAAGTTGTTGACGGTGCTGCTTTAGAACAAAAAATCAAAGAAGATGAATTCGACTTTGATGTTATGGTTGCTGACCCAGCAATGATGCCTATTTTAGGTAAATACGGTAAAAAACTTGGGCCTAAAGGTTTAATGCCTAACCCTAAAACCGGAACAGTTACTCCAACTCCTGAAAAAGCAGTTGAAGAACTTAAAAAAGGTAAAGCAAACTATAGAACTGATAAAGCTGGTGTTGTTCATACACAAATCGGTAAAGTATCAATGGATACAACTAAATTAGTTGAAAACGCACAAACAGTTATCAACTTAATTAAAAAACTTAAACCAACAACCGTTAAAGGTACATACATGCAAAATCTTGTTGTTTCACCTACAATGGGTCCTGGTATTAAAGTTAAAATTGAAAAATAATATAATAATCAAGCTTTTGCTTGGTTTTCTTTTACCATTTTTTAAATAAAGTAAAATTATCAATTAAAGGAGGAAAAATGAATAATAGTTTAATTCCTAACAATATTCCAAGTAGACAAATGAATTTAACTTTAGTTATTTTAGACATAATATTTTTAGTTTTTTTATACGCATTAATAATCTATAAGAAAAAATATATGAGTGCTATATTTTCCTTTGTTGGTGGTATATTGTACTTTATAGTTGACTGAGGTATTTTTTACAAAGCTTTGGGTCAAAGAGTAGTTATTGGAGCCAATCCATTCTGATTTTTATTATGATTATCAATGAGTTATGGAACAACAAATTTTCTATTGATATGACTCGCAATTAAAAAAGACAAACATCTATTGCATTTTGCCTTCATTATTGCAATTTGATGAATCTGTTCACCATTGATTTCGAGACTACAACCAAACGCACAGCAAATTATAATTTGAAGAGAAACAGGTAAATACCATTGAGTAATGGCAGCAATGCTAGTCTTAGGTTACTTTGCCCTAATAACTTATAATTTAGTAACAAAACAGTCACAATTACCAATAATTAGAATGCTAATTATTGGAATTAGCGTGCAATTCGCTTGAGAATTAGCACTGATGATAAACGGTATTAGAAAATTACAATGAGGCCCAATAATTATTGACTCATTGATAGAAACTAACTTAGGAATTCCATACATTTATTTAATTTGAAAATCACTATCAAAAAGATGAAATGAAAATCTATCTAAAGTTAGTGCCAATTAGATATTATTTTTAGCAATAAAAACGAAGGAGGAAAATGTATAAATCAAAATTGTCAATTAGACAAACCCAGAGCGCAATTCAGGACCTTAAATCTTTTTTTCAAGAAGAATTAAAAAAGGAACTTAACTTAACAAGAGCAACAGCACCCCTATTTGTCTCGCAAAAATCAGGATTGAATGATGGTTTAAGCGGGGAAAAACCAGTTAAATTCTTTCCTAAAGACACCGCAGAAGAACTTGAAATTGTTCACTCGTTAGCAAAATGAAAAAGACAAGCATTATATAACTATCATTTCGATGTATACGAGGGATTGTATACTGACATGAACGCAATCAGACGTGAAGAAAGATTAGATGATACACACTCATATTACGTCGATCAATGAGATTGAGAAAAAATAATTTTGCCAAAAGATAGAAATATTGATTATTTAAAATCAATTGTTAATTCAATCAATAAATGTATTGTTGATACTAAAAAACATATAAATCAAAAATATAATTTAGAGCATCGCTTTAGCGAGGAAGTTTATTTTATAAGTGCTCAAGAATTGGAAGATTTATATCCTCATTTAACTCCAGAGCAAAGAGAAAACGAACTAGCTTCAGTAAAAGGAACAATATTTATCTATCAAATTGGTTGAAATTTAAAATCTGGAAAACCACACTCAAACAGAGCATTCGACTATGACGATTGATATCTAAACGGTGATTTAATCGTATATGCCCCTTGAAAAAATAAGGCAATTGAAATATCATCAATGGGTATCAGGGTAGATAAAAAATCTTTAATTGAGCAGTCTGGATTAAGTACTGAAGAAGTCAAAAAAATATCGGAATTCCACTCAGGAATTATTGATGATATTTTGCCGCTAACAATTGGTGGTGGAATTGGACAAAGTAGATTGAGCATGGTTATGTTAGAAAAGCAACATATCGGTGAAGTTCAGTCATCTTATTGACCTAAAGACATTAAAGACGAATTAGAAAAACAAAACATTTATTTACTATAGTAGCTTTTGCTACTATTTTTATTGCTAATAAACGTATATGTAGGCACAATATTTAATGTTTCGTTTATAATATAAAACTATGGAACAAACAATGTACAAATCATTACTTGGAATCAAGAGTAAATATGACGAATTAACTAATAAATTGACTGAAGAATCAGTTATAAACGATATAAAGGAGTATACAAAAATAAACCGCGAAGTCGGTAAAATTAAAGATATTGCACAGGCCTTCACTACATACCAAAATCTTGAAAAGGACGTTAAAACAGCCAAAGAAATGTTGTCTTCAAAAGACAGTGAAGAAGTGTTGTTTGCGAAATCAATAATCGAAGAAAATGAGCCAAAATTGGACGAGTTAGAAGCGGAATTAAAAATTCTTATTTTGCCAAAAGATGAAAATGATGATAAAAATGTTATTATCGAAATCAGAGGAGCTGCCGGAGGAGATGAAGCTAATATTTTTGCCGGTGACTTGTACAGAATGTATTCAAAATACGCTGAAGAAATCGGTTTTAAACACACAATATTGTCATCTTCGCCAGCCAACGCAGGTGGTTTTAGCCAAATAGTTTTCATGGTTAAAGGCGAAAATGCTTATTCTAAATTAAAATTTGAAACCGGTGTACATCGTGTGCAAAGAATCCCTACTACTGAAAGTAGTGGCCGTATTCACACTTCAACAGTTACTGTAACTGTAATGCCAGAAATTGATGACAGCGTTGACATTGAAATCAAACCAACAGACTTAAATATTGATACATACCGTTCATCTGGTGCTGGTGGACAAAGTGTTAACACAACTGACTCAGCAGTTAGAATTACACACATTCCTACAGGAATTGTTGTAAGTTCACAAGATCAAAGAAGTCAAATAGCCAACCGTGAAGCGGCAATGTCTGTATTAAAATCAAAATTATATGATTTGGAATTACAAAAAAAACAAGATGAAGAATCTAGTTATCGTAAATTAGCAGGGCATGGTGACCGTAGCGAAAAAATTAGAACATATAATTATCCACAAGACCGTGTAACAGATCACCGTATTGGTTTCTCGTCTTCTTTAAAACAAGTTATTGAAGGTAAATTAGAACCAATCATTCAGAGTTTATTGACAGAAGAACAAAATCAAAAAATTGCTGCCAGTGGTTTAAAATAATGCCAACAGTTGAAGACTTATTATTAGAAAAAAAACGTTATGGCCTACAACAAATAATTACTGATGAAGAAAAAATAAAGCTTGATTCAGGAATGCCGATTCAATATATTATGGGTTATGTTGAATTTTTGAATACACGAATCAACCTTAATCACAAAGTATTAATCCCTCGTTATGAAACCGAAGAGATGGTACACATGATTATTGAAAAATACTCAAAAAATATTGATAATATTAATGTTTTAGACTTGTGCTGTGGTTCTGGTTTTATCGGTTTAGCAATCAAAAAAAATATAAAAAATGTTTCAGTTACTCTTTCTGACATTGACCAAGAAGCGATTGATCAAACGAATGAGAATATTAAGCAAAATTTCAACGACCATAGAGACATTAAAGTTATTAAAAGTGACTTGTTTGAAAAAATTAACGATCGCTTTGACTTAATCGTTTCAAATCCACCTTATTTAGATCCCAATATTAAATTAGAAAATCAGCAATCCCTTAATTTTGAACCTCAACACGCATTGTTTGCTGAGGATCAAGGTTGATATATTTATGAAAAAATACTCAAAGAATACAAGGAATACCTAAAGCCAGGCGGTAAATTAATTTTAGAAATAAACCCGTTACACCTGGAAAAATGAAAAACATTAGAAAATGCGGTTATCATTAATGATATAAACAAAAAACCGCGTTTTGTAATTGTTGTATAATTTACCTATGGATATTAAAGAAAAAGTAATACAAAGAGTTCAAAAATATTCTAAAGGCAAAGTTTCTTTAGAATCTGAATTAAAAGAATTGAAAATCGACTCATTAACACTTGCTGAATTAGTTTTCGAATTGGAAGAAGAATTAAATATCAGAGTTAGTGATTCGGAATTAATGAAAATAAAAACCATTAAAGACGTAGTGTCATTAATTGAAAATACTAAAAAATAAAGTTGTTGAATTAGAACAACTTTATTTTTTTATACCAATTTAAGTTTCATATTTAGCTTAAATTGTTGAAGGTAACGATTTACCTTTTGGTTATATTTCACTATTAATTTTGGCGTCAATGTGTGTTCAATTATTGTCAACAATGAAGTTAAACAAATTGCAATAAAGGCACATTCATACATAATATTTGTTGAGTTATGACCATGATTATTTAATTCAGTAACCATTCTGGTTGTCAGTGTTTGTTGTGAATAAAGAAGCGAAAAGACCGGTGAATTATGATGACCAGATGTTAAAAGAAATGGAGATGCTTCAGCGATAAATAAGACAAAACATAATAGCAATGCTTTTATAAATGTTGGGATCACAGCGACTAATTTGACTTTTAAAAATATTTCTCTGTTTGATAATCCTTTTGTTCGTAATCGTTCAACAATATTTTTGTTCACGTTTTTGAATCCATTATTAAAGTGTTTGACCATTACCGGAATTAATAAAGCAATTACCGACATTACCCCAGCCAGTAGTGAAGAATCATGTTGTGGACTCAATGTTAGATGCAATACTTGTATAAAAATAGAATAAGCAAACAGACCATGAATTAATGAAGGAAGTCCCATACTCATTAAAATACTGGTGTTTAGTAATCTTGAAAATCACGATTTACGGTTGGTTTTTTCAAAATAAAGTGAAATTAAAAAGGAAATTGGAATAACAAAAATAATTGTTCATAGGGCACCATATAGTGTCATAGCAGTTGTTCATAAAGTGGTGTTTGTACCAAATTTAAAGGTGGTTGTTTTCGAAAATGTTGAAATTATTCCGCCAATAAAAATAAATAAAAATGTAGATGAAAGAATGCAAACTAGAGCAATAAAAGCAATGATTTCTGTTATTTTTTTGTATCAATTATAGACACTTCAATATGTTTTCTTTGTTTCGTTATTTATCTTTGTGTTATAGAGCAGAATCATTTGTTTTTCGCTTTTTTGATTGAATTTCAATAAACTCAACTTGCGAATCATATAGTTTATCAGTGAGATAAAAATAATTAACATCAGTGATAGTGAAAATAAATAATCTCTAACTTCGGCTTTAGATTCGGTAAAAAAATTAGTAGTTATCAAAGTTGCTGATGATTTTAAATGTGAATTAAAAAATCCAAATAATCCGTTGTTTCATACGCCAGCTTTTGAATTACTTCACAAAACGAACGAACCGGCCGATGCTTCACCAACAACCTTCATAAACGCAATGAAAAATGCTCTAAAAATTTGTTTTTTCTTATCTCTCAAAATAATTTTATAAATTATCAATGAGTCGCTAAGACCTTTATCTTTTGCTAATCTTTTGTGTATCAATTGAAATTTATTCAATACATTATTCAGTATATTAGTCAAAACTGCACAATTATAAACAAAGAACATCATTATTGCGGTCAATAAATTACGTCCATCAGAAACATTTAAGATTCACTCGCTTCCTTTGGATAAAAATTTAAGTGCAAATAAAGCGAATATAACTGAAGGTAAACCACCGATTATTTTAAAAAATAGTTTAATGCCTCATTGCAGTTTATTATGTAGTCTAAAATTAATAAATATTGCAGTTTTCAGCGAAAGCGGTATTGAAAGAATCAATGTCAAAAATGCTAGAACAAATGTATAGGTTATACCGCTTAAAATTCCGCCGTTAATATCCGCAAGAGTATAATTTCATCCAAGTGGTGCAATACCTTTTTTTACCACTAAATTTGTTGCTTTTCATATAATTATTAATATAAACGCAAACATCAACATCAAAAACAAAACAGCGGTTGATATTATCAAAATATCAACAAATCTCTTTTCTTTGTTTGTTTTTTGCGTTCTTTTTTGCATATATTAAGTATAAAAAAATATTAAAATAACGGAATAAAAAACGGAGGATAAAAATGGAATATCTTGATATTTATGATGATGAGAGAAATAGAACTAATAAGGCAATAATTAGAGGCGAAAAATTAGGACCAAATGATAATTTATTGGCTGTGTTTATTGTCTTATTCAATAACGAAGGCAAAATGCTGATTCAAAAACGTTCAAAAGATAAAAGTGTTGCACCTGGTTTATGAGATTTCAGTGCCGGTGGTGCTGTATCATCAGGCGAGAGCTCTTACGAAGGGGCTTGCCGTGAAACATTAGAAGAAATTGGCTTTGAAATCAATAAAATCAGTAAAAAACCCGCCTTTTCTCAATATTATTTTAAGTTTATCATCGATTATTATGTTGTCAGAACCGATTGAAATATAGATCAATTCAAATTGCAAAAAGAAGAAGTGGATCAATTAAAGTATTGTGATTTTGATGAAATTAAGACAATGATGGAAAAAGGTGAATTTAGACAACACAGTTTAAATGTTATTAGCTTATTGTTTGAAATCAACAGCCAGACCGGTTTTGGTGAAGAAGGAAACAATTTATAATGGAAAAACAAATTGAATTATTGAAGCAAAAAATAGACGAGAAAATTTTTGTTCAATTAAGTAACATTGAATTTGTTTATGAAGGTTTTCACAATTTAACATTTACAGGTGTTTATCAAAATTCTAAAGTTCAAATTCGATTACCTAAATCAAATCTAGTTGATCATTCAAAAGAATCAAAAATCTTATCTCAATTCAAAAGTACAATTTACTATCAAGACGGTATTTTGATAAAGAAATGGTTTGAAGGCAAAAACATTGAGAATGTTGAGTTAAGTTACTCAAATCAACTAGACCTAATACGAGAAGTTAAAAAATTCCACAAAATAAAAATTGAACTTGAACCAATTGACTTTTTCTATTATGGTGAGGGTGACAAAAAATATCAAGAATTAGTAGCAAAATATTCAAAAAATAAAGATTTAGTAACTGGACACAATGATCTTAATGGTAAAAACATATTGATCAATGAAAAGGGAGAAATAAAACTAATTGATTTCGAATGAGTAAGAAAATCACATCCATTCTTTGATGCTATTGCCTTGTATCGAAACTTAAATATTGATAAAGAGTTAATTGAAAAAGAGTTTGCTATAACAGAGGAAGAATTCGTTGAAGTTACTTATATTTATGATAAATTCAAAGAATTGGCGTATAAAAAAACTTATTCTAATTTAATCATGGATGATAACATCAAACAATTAACCGCTGGCTACACCAACATTTCCTATGTTAAAAATGATTTATTTATACAACAGAAACGTCTAAACGGATTTAATCATTTGCACAATTTAAGTGTGTTTAATAATTTAAAACCCAATCAAAAAGTTATCTATGAAGACGAAAAGATAATTGTTAGAAAATTCATCCAAGCGTGTGACATTGACTTTAATGACTGAGAAATTAGAAAAAAAATCGCAATTGCGATTGCCGATATTCACAACTACAATGTTAAATTATTAAACAACAAAATATATGAACGCATTATTCATTATGTCGAACAATTAAAGGATCACAAAAAATATAACAGTGTATTTACACAAAATATTAAAAATAAAATTATTTCTAATGCTAAATATCTTCCAAATGATGTGGTCAGTCATAATGATTTAAATAGAGCTAATATATTGCTAGATAAAACGAATAATATCAAGATAATAGACTTCGAATATGCGTCGCTAAATTCAAAATATTTCGATATAGCATATCATTGTTCCGATCTTGACTATAACACAGAAGATGAGAAGAAATTTATAGAAATTTATAGAAAAAATACTGAAGATTACTTTGATTTCGATGAATATTATCGTGTGAAGGCCATTGTTAATTTTTATGGTATTTCTTGATCATTAACCTTTAATCCTGACTTTGATTTCGATTGACTAACAAAACATGTTTTGAATAATCTAAAATATTTAAAATAAATAGAATACGTATAATTACTAAACTTGTGAAATAAAAAACAAAAGTTCCACTTTTTTCGAATTTGTAAATGGGAACTTTTGTTTTTTATTTGGACTTATATTTTTGATATTATTTACTAGGTTGACTCCTTTTAATTCAACCAAAATTTAA
>NZ_JAOAOI010000015.1:0-9211 GCF_025209835.1 Mycoplasma sp. HS2188
TCTTTTGGCTCTAATTTGTAAGTCGCTCTTACACGGAATGTTACATTTTCGTTTTCATCATAAGTGATATCACTAAAATGATAGTCGTACTGATCTTGATTTAACATATTGCCAATTAACATTTTTGTTAATTTTAGCAATTTGCTTTGATCTTGTCCCGCTTCTTGATTTAGTTCGTTTATTTTTTCGCTAAAGTGTGCCGCTGTTAAATCCTTATCACCCAATCCTACAACATTAGGATCGTTTAAATCGTCTTTTGCTGTTCTAAAACCAGTAGTTTCAAAGTCTAAACTGATATCTCTTCTTTTAATTTTACCTGTAAAGTTGTATTTAACATCAGCTACGCCAACTCCGTTAACGTCGTTATAACCGTATGACAAAATAGTAACCCCGTAATCTTGTGGGTCAATTTTTTTATCTTTATAGTAAAAAACTATGTCATCAGCAGTAACTTCACCAACTTTTTTAAGTAAAGCTTCCGGTTTAATTTGTGGATATATATCTTTTTCTAATCTTGCTTCTAGGATCGCAATTAAACCGACGGTAGTAGTCGTCGCAACCGCTCCGGTGGCAAGAGTTGTTAAAATCTTTTTCTTCATTTTCCCTCTTTCTAGTTAGAAAAAGTGATGCTATTTATATTAATTTCTAACTATATTCAGTTTTACGAATTATAATTTTTTTTTTTTTTTTTTGCTAATAAATATTTTTAAAAATATTCTCTTATAAAAGTATTTTAGCTTAAATTCTAACACAAAATAACAAATAAAAACTCGTTTCGAACTCCTACAATTTAATGTGATTAAGTATTTTTACACGCTTATATCAGAGCACGATTTAACAAGTTATTTTTAAAAATATCTAATCTTAGTTGATTAGATTGCCTATATGCATTTTTTTAAAAAACTTAACAAAATAATATATGTAGATTTAAGCTTTTGGCTCGTTATTTGATAGATCTCTACTTTTAGAGAATAAGTTATTATATACCATTGAATTAAAAAACAAATTTTGCAAAAATATGAAAAATTTTCAAAAGTGCCTAAGTGAAAATCAAAAAAATAATGAAATTTAACTCGTGAAGCTCTCATATTATGAAATATTTTAAAACCTAAACCCACTTTGCATACGTTTTAAAATAAAAATGTCTCGAGTGAGACATAATTTTATTCTTTGACATAATTTTTAGCGAATTTACAATTTGGAAAGTTTTTGCAGCCAATAAATTTATTGCCAAAACGATTGGTTCTAATAATTAAATCGCCTTGATCTAAAGGACAAATTTCGTTGGCATATTCATACGATATTTGTGTATGTTCCATATTCAATTCGGCCTCATCATAAACCTTATTAAATCTTTCTCAAAAATCCTGCATAACAGGTATTAAGCTAGTTTTACTTTGGGCTATCAAGTCTAATTCTTCTTCAACTCTAGCTGTATAATTTTCCTCAATAATTTTAGGGAATGCATCAATTAATTTATCAATAACTATACGACCAAATTCAGTAGGTTTTAGCGCACCGGAGATACTTTCGGCATATTGTCTATCTAAAACAATTTTTACTGTAGAAGCAAATGTTGAAGGACGACCAACTTTAATATTATCTAGTGCTTCAATTAGAGAACCTTCACTATATCTAGCCGGTGGATTAGTTTGGTGATCGGTGATTTCGAATTTTGCGACATTAACAACTTGATTCAATTCATAATTAGGGTCGCTTATTTCTTCTTTTTCACCTTTAACTACATAATAACCATTAAATAAAATTTTGCTTGTTGCCAGTCTAAATTTGACACCATTTTTGTCAAATGTATATGATTTTGACATTCTAACAGGTGGTGTAATTAAAGCTTGTAAAGTGTGTTCGTAAATTAATTTATAAATTTGGTAGTCGTAATTATTTAAAGTAAATTTTTCTTTAGCCATTTCAGGAGTTAAACTAATATCGGTAGGTCTAATTGCCTCGTGGGCGTCTTGATCTCCTGAAAAACCTTTAATGTCTTTTGCTACGTACTCTGAGCCATATTTATTTAGTATATACTCACGAGCATTATCAATAAAGTATTGACTTAATCTCGTTGAATCTGTACGTGGATAGCTGATTAAACCACCATCGCCATACCCTTCATATAGACTTTGGGCTGCTCTTTGTGTTGATTGCGATGAAAATGGTGATTTTTTATATAAAACCGCTTGTTTAAGTGGTGTAATAGTTGGCATTTTTTTCTGACTTTGCTTAATATCACTCACGATTAATGATTGTGGTTGAGCAAGGATTAATTTAGCTATTTCAGCTTTTTCTTCTGTATAAATTCAATCTTTTTCGCCACTTGGATTTTTTTCGTTGTAGTAATCTGCTTTTAAATCAGAACTTAATTGTGCATTGGCTTTGTGGTATTTGCGTGGCACAAATGCTTCAATTAATTTTTCACGATCCACAATTAATTTTAGTGCAATTGATTGTACACGTCCTGCTGATGGTTTAGTTGGTGAATTTGATAGTTTTTGTTTCATTAATTTACTTAATTTGAAACCAATGATTCTATCCAACATACGACGTGCTTTTTGGGCGTCAATTAAGGCTTCATCTAGTTTTAAAGGTTTTTCGATTGCATTTAAAATAGCGTCCTTGGTAATTTCGTTATATTTGATACGTTTATATTTGTCTTCACATTTTAAAAAATGTACTAAGTGATCGCCAATTGCCTCGCCTTCACGGTCGGGGTCAGTTGCAATTAGAACTTCGCTTGCTTTTTTAACAGCGCTAGTAAGTTTTTTAACGATTGTTTTTTTGGTTGAATCAAGAATATACACTGGCTCTCATTCATTAATTTTTATACCCATAACGATATCGCCTGATGATCTGGTTGAAAGTTTGGTGATGTGACCAACCGAAGCAATAACTTCGTATTCGTCACCTAAATATTTTTTAATCGTAGCCACTTTATTTGGTGACTCTACTATTACTAATTTATTCATACTAATAAATTTATCACATTTGCGTTTGCTTGTCTAATAAATAAAATAAATATTAGGTATGGACTAAAAATAAATCGAGATCAAGACTCAAATTTAATAACTTCAATATATGCAGTTACATTGATTTTATTCAATCAATTGTTATAGTTAATAAGAAGTTTTTCTAAAATTGTAATAATTTAAAACACCGTAACTTTGATTACGGTGTTTAGGCTTTATTTTATTATCAAAATCGAGCAAAAATACTTAACTCAAATTAGATTGTGCTTTTGTTTCGATTTTGGCTATTAATTTTGTCAATGAAGGAATAACTAATTTATCAACTACTTTTTTAACTAAAAATCTTGGTAATATTGGAACAGCTTTTTTAACTAGCACTGTCGCAATTGGACTCATTATGCGGGCAGCTGATGCTGAAAATTGTTTATTATCGTCAATAAGAATTGCTATTTTAAATACTTTTAGTTTATTTAAAAGTTTTGTAGCAAAATTTGACTCTAATATTTTTTCATTAATTTTTGATTTAATTTTTTGTGTAAAGCTTAGTTTTTTATTCTCTGCTTTAATTTCTTCTTCACTTTGACTTGAGTTTTTAGGTTTTTGAAAGTCAAGTTTGATAAAGTCAGTTTCGATGTCATTTAAACGCAATTTGATTTTTAATGATCATCCGCCGTTTTTATTGTAATTAAATTCAGATATATCGATATTATCAGCAAAAGCCAATAGTGCGTTTTGTTTTAAAAATTCTTTCACTTCATTCACGACAGCATCATATTCTGCGGTTTTGTTAGTTTCGATAGCTTTTTGACGACTAACTCTTCCGTTTTTAACAAATTTTGAGTCCGCTGCACGAACTAATTTTTCTAATTTACCTACAAATCATGATTCAGGAACACGATAATTATTAAACTCAGTCTTTAAAAAAGACGCAGTTTCGTCAAGTTCATCTTTATTTGTTGGTGATAAAACTTCTATTTGTTCTCTTTCGCCACTTTCATCTAAAGAAAGAGTGATTGTTTGATCTGCAATTGGTAAGATTAAATTATTGAAATCATCACGTGATAATGTTTTACTAAATCTTTTATTACCTAAATTAATATTCAATGCAATTTTATTATATTCCTCACCAAGTGTTCTAACTGCACGCAATTCGTCTAAAAATGACGCATTGTTATCTTCATCCGCATTTGCTGGTGCCAATGTTATAGTTTTGGTTTTATACTCAATTTGGTGCTTTGGTTGTGGATCAATTTCAGATTTTCCACCATTATTTTCTTGCTCGTTAGCAGTTTTGCCACAAGCAACAGTCGATACAATAGGCAAAAAAGATGGTATTGAAATCGCTGTTAACAATAGTTTCTTCTTGTTCATTTTTCTCCTTTATTTTATGCAACGATTATATATAAAAAAAAAAAACGAGAGATTTTTGTCTTAGCAAGTCGAAAAACAGGTAATTTTTACATGTTTTTGTGTATATTTTTACTCAAAACTAGATATTTACCATTGATGTTAGATTGAATTTTAAATTATCTAGCTCACTTTAGCGTAAGAAATTAAATAAAAAACTAACCTGGCGGTTAGTATTTATTTGCATAAAGGTAAAATTCAATATTTAACCTAGTTTATTGATTTATAGACGCTTTCTTGTTCGTCAAAAATTAAATATTTATCATCAACCATTTTCTCTATTATTTCAATTAAATAATACATAGTTTTTTTGTTTAGTGAACTATAACCTAAGTAAGAAACTATTAGACGCATTAATGATAATTGATCAATGATTTTAACAGAGTTCATAATCTTAGTAATCAAATCAACATACTCGTAGTAATACACTGTCTCTGGAGTGCGTTTTTTGTTGATTTTAAATTTGAAATCTTTAGGCTCTAAATTAGGAGCAACTAAAAAATCATCGTCCCATTTAAAATCTAGATATGAGAGTTCTTCGAAAATTTTATTGGCGTGATATTGAACAATCGTTGAATATGTTTCTCTATCAAATAAGTAATTCAAAATTTTCTTCAAATGCGTGAAATGCAATGCTTGAAATTTAATAATTAATTTTTCCAACACTGATTGTGCATATTGCTCACCAAGTGAAGGTGATATTTGCGATTTGATCAAGAACTCATCTCAAAAATCAGGTAATGAATCAAATTCAATTTTAGTTTCTGCTTTACGTACAACTTTAAATAGTTCTTCTTGATTTTCCTCGTTATTTTGAATAGATTTGATAGGGCTTTTTATATTCTCAATAATGCTTTTTAATTTGTTTAATTGATTTGCTTTATTGCTGAATCAATCAGTTGACCAAATACGGTGAATTTTTCAGCCCCTTTTCTCTAATACTTCTTGTCTTAATCGATCTCTATCTCTCGCAGTTTTAGATGAATGGTAGGTGGCCCCATCGCATTCAATACCTAAAATGTAATTATTCGGATTTTGCGGATCAACAACAGCTAAATCAATACGATAGCCTGAACTACCAACTTGCGTTTTCACATCGTAACCTAGCTTGATTAACTCTCCATAAACTTCATGTTCAAATAGCGAATCAAAATCACCATCGTGTTTTAAATTGTCTACTAATTTGTTAACACTAAATTCAGCGGTTTGTAAGTAAGTTTTTAAAAATCTAACACCCCGTGAATTTGATCTGTTTAGGTCAATATCTTCTGAATTAAGCGAAGTGACAAGCAATAGACCACGTTTGGCTCTTGTAAACGCCACATTCAGTCTTTTATAGCCATTTTCGTTGTTAATTGGTCCAAAACGCATTGAAATTTTGCCAGTTGAATCAGGACCATAAACTGAGCTTATAATGATAAATTCTCTTTCGTCACCTTGTACAGTTTCAATGTTTTTAACAAAGAAATTGTCAACCTTATCTCTGTCGAAAAAGGCGCTAAAGCGTGGTTGGTCGTGCTTGAATTTTTCAATTTTGCGTTCTATTAATAATTGTTGTTCTTGATTGAAACAAACCACTCCCACACTCGCTTCAATACCATATTGTAAAATAATATTTTTTACTAATTCTATAACTTTATCAGCTTCTACTTCGTTGCGACGATCTAAGAAATAACCCTTAACATATATTTTGTTTATACCTTCAAATTTTTTAGGTTTAAGTTTGGATGGGAATGTTATTAAGTTATTATAAATTTCCCTATTTGAAGGATAAATTAACTCTTCAAAAAGTGAGCGATAATGTCATCTTAATTTGATTGTGTCAAGAGAGATATTGGCCATGTCTAAAATAGAATCAAAACCTTTAATTGAAACAGCATTTTGCTCTAAATCTTCAACTTCGCTATCTTGTTCAATTGTGTTAAAGAAGTTTGTTGGTGGCAATTGTTCACTATCACCAACAATAATTACTTGTTTCGCTCTGTATATTGCACCGATGGCAGTTTCGGGCTTAACTTGTGACGCCTCGTCAAAAATAACAGTATCAAAAACAATATCGCTATCTTTTAAATAGGCACTAACCGAAAGCGGCGACATCATTAAACACGGTTTTAATTGAAGTAACAAATTCGGTATTTTTTCAAATAATTTTTTAAAAGGCATTATTTTTCTTGATTTATTTGCTTCAGATTTCAGTATTTTGACCTCAATATTTTGACTTCCTAGACCTGTGCTTGTCGGAATATTATTGAGTAAATTAGCTTCCACCTTAACTCGCGCTAATTTTCTTACATTTTGTTCAACATTAAGGAACATATCTCTAAAAGTTTCAAGGTTTGAGTCATTAAATTGAGCAAAATGATCATGAATAATTTTGTCTACTAATAATTTATAAAAACGTTTTAAAAATATATCCATGAATTTATGTTTTGCTGATGAATTAAGTATCTTATCAGCAAAATCACTTAGACCTAATTTATCTAAATCACTGATTGTTCTATTGATAATTACCACAGTATTAAGATCATGTTTTTCGTTATTCAATTTGTGCATCATCTCTTTTAATTGTGGTATTGACAATTGAGTTAAATCAATGATTTTATCATTGAAATTCGTGTATATTTGATTGAAATTATTCAAAAATTTATCAATTGCCGCTAAGGTGTTTTGAATATCGTTTTTATAACGTATATCTGAGTTATATGTTTTGAAATATTCAACTTTATCAAGGTTAAAATCACCCCTATTTGAATTGACATCAATAATATTTGCCAACTCAATCATTTCTTTATTTTTGAATAAAATCTCAACACTTGAATCGATTGGTTTAATTATCATTGAATTTTTTAATTCAAGCAATTCACCTTTTAGCTGTTTAAAGATTAATAAATCATTTAAATTGGCTTCAATTACAGCCTTATCATTTGTTAGGGAATAATTTTTAATTATCTTTTTAACATATGTTCATTTAGGGCTGAAAAAACGAAATGCACTTTTGCTTTTTAATAAAAAGTAATCTCTGAATTTAACCAGGTCTTCTTTGACGATTTCAAGTTTAAAGATTGAGTTTAGTTTAGTTTTTAATTGTTCTAAGCGGTTGTTTTTTTCAATAGCTAAGCTATATTTGTCAATTTCTTCGCTGTAATCAGAAATATCAAAGATCTTTTGGTTGAATTTGTCAATATTGATAGTTTTTTCAAAAATATCTTTTAAATACAAAATATTTTGACAAAATCTTTGGTCATTAACTGTCAACGATTTGTGTGATTGCAATAAATTTTGATACAGATTATCAATATTTTGACTCAGTGAATTAATGTTATTAAATAAACGCTCTTTTTCTTCTTCAGTAATTCTAGTTCATTTGCTGCCTCATCACGAGCTAGTTTGAACGCTAAAATTGAAATAAGCACAATAATTTTCCAATTCATTGATTAACACTCTAAGATCATTAATTTTTTCTTCATCAATTGAATTGATCTCCGGGATCGAAAACAATAAATCTTCAGTATTTTTTATAGAGTAATAAAGGCCAATCAATTTATATAGACTTATGTTTAATGGTTTTCTTATTTTCAATAACTGAGCACCATAATCACTCAAAAAGCTGACAGTTTTTTGGTAATCTCTAACCATATTATTAGATATATTTTGGTCAATTACAATTTGCTTTTCAGCTTTTTCTAATGAATCAGCAAGGTTTTTTAAAATAATTTTTTTATCTAAATCAATACTATGAATAGGAATTGAATAATCACCCAAGCCAATTTTATTTAAATTATTGTAAACCACATCAAGGGCAGCTTTTTTCTCCGCCACAAAAAGAATTTTTTTATTTCTGGCTAATAACTCAGTAATAATATTAGTAATCGTGTGTGATTTACCTGTTCCGGGTGGACCTTGTAAAATAAAACTTTTGCCTTTAATAGCACTTTGAATTGCCACTTCTTGTGATGAGTCTGAATCTAAAATATGATAATAATTCGCAATATCGATTTTGCTTTCAACATTAGCCTCATTTATTAAATCTAATTCTGTAGTAGCATTTGTTTCTTCGTTGGAAACTGACTTAATAAATTCATTTTCAACAATTTTGTTTTCATTTTGTTCTAAATCAGCATACATATTAATTTTTGAAAAGCTAAATGTATCCAAATATACTAAATCTAAAAAACCTCAGCGTTCATCATGAAAATTATTAGTTAGCATTTCTTTTAAAAGTTCATATTTTTCATGATTAGTTTCACATTTTTCAAGTTCTTGTAAATCGATTTTGATACCAAAAGAATAATTTAACTTTTTCAATAGCGAATAGTTCGGCACTAATTGTGACTCTTCATCAAAAGAAAGTGAAAAAATTCCTTTGCTTTTAGCGTTGCTTTTAATACTCAAATTTGTCTGAACAAACATTAAAGGAGAATAATATTTATCTTCTGTTTCGCCATCATATCATTTCAATAAACCAATACTTAAAAAGAGTGTATTAATTGAATATTGATCAATAAAATCTTGATATTTTTTGTTAATTCTTTTCAAGATGGCAGCTTGATCTTTTTCGTCTGTATTGCTATAAAAATATTTTTCATCTAGTTGGCCTAATTGGTCAATAAGTGCCTCTGTATCGTAATACTGGACATACGATGAGGTTTGTTCATCATCTTCACGAAGCGATACGTTAGCTATTTCAATAGTTTTTTTAGGGGGTATAAAATGTTAGCAGGTAATATACATTTTGTTAATTCAATTATACACCATTCCAGGCGATTAAAATTTGAAAAACTGCTTTTCTTTTGGCTCTCTGTTTATATATATGGGGGGGTCTCTCT
>NZ_JAOAOI010000016.1:0-7091 GCF_025209835.1 Mycoplasma sp. HS2188
ATTTTCAAACATGCTCAAAGTTTTGTTTATCATAAACTTTGCGATCATATTTTTTTACAAAATTTACATTGCTGTAAAAATTTCTAATTTCTTCTTGCTGACCTTCTTTCTCCATCAAATCTAAATTACTCCAAACACTCATAATAACTCCTAAAAAAATTTTTGTTTTTTTAGAAAATGAAAAGTTGGGAACAACATTTTTGTGGTATAATATATTTAGATTTCAGAGGGGGGGGTGTTGTTCCCTCCTTTTCATTTCCTAATTTTTTTTAAAATCAAAAAAGCTGCAAGTAGGTTGCAGCTTTTTTACACACTAATTTTTTACGCATTCATTTAAATTGTAGCATTTTTGCGCTGTCTCTACCTGAGTCTCCACCTTTTCTTTGCATTGTTATTTTGCCGATTTTTATCGTTCCTCTTTTTGTCACTTGAATATTACCGTTATCAAGATAATAATTAATTACATCATCGATATTTTTAATTAATGAGTTATTTATATTTGCAAATTTTTGAATAACTAAAAATCAATCAGTGATATTCACGCCGTCGCCCTTTAATATATCATTAATAATTTTCAATTTATTTATGTTTAATCAATTTAAAAATATTTCTTGTTCTTGCTGATTAAATTCATTAACAAACATTCTTCTTTTATCTATTGAATTTTGCAAATACGGACTCAATTCACCAGTGTAATGAGCAAAAATTCTATATACGTAATCAGGAATATCTCACATTTTTTTGTAACTTTTAAGACGACGTTTATCAACCTGGTTAAAGCCTTTTGTGTTAGAAACTAATTTAACCTGTATATTTTCGGTTTTAATTTGATTTTTTAATTTAATTTTAATATCGACCTTCAAATCAGCTTTAAAACCATTTAAAGTGGTGGCGTTTACAAACTCTATATGATTAATGTTATATCCCATTTGTTCTAATCATTTTTTTGCATCTGCATCAATTGTTCAATTACAAAATTTTTGAGCTACTTCTTTTTCCAATTTGAAACCATTTTTGGCTATTCGAGAACCAGACTTTACTAGGCCTACTTTGTTATTTTTTGTTTGTCCCACTAAAATACCTTTTTCAAATTTTCAATTATCGCTTGAATTACATTGACTGTCATTGCATTACCGGCCTGACTAAGAACTTTATTTTTGTTTAATTCCTTATTATTTTTTATTTTTTCTGATATTTCTTTAGGGAAACCTTGCAACAATAACGCCTCATACGGACTAAGTTTTTTTATTACGTGATCTTTTACATATAAAAGACCATGTCTGCCGGCTCTTAACGTGGGAAAAATTTTATTGTATAGTCTTATATCAGATTGCCTTATGTCAACAACAACATTTTCTAA
The DNA here is from genome assembly GCF_025209835.1 of Mycoplasma sp. HS2188. Classification (NCBI taxonomy): domain Bacteria; kingdom Bacillati; phylum Mycoplasmatota; class Mollicutes; order Mycoplasmatales; family Mycoplasmataceae; genus Mycoplasma; species Mycoplasma sp. HS2188. The sequence goes on from NZ_JAOAOI010000016.1 coordinate 1,361, forward strand.
GTTTAAAATATCTTGAACACTATACTTATCTTTGTTATATTTATTCGCTAAATATTTTTTGAATGTTTTGCTATTGTAATCGAAAATCATTGAATTTTTATCATCTAAAAAACTTTCGAAATTGTAGTCTCTTTCCTTTCCTTGCGGAAAAATAAATTGTTTGTTATCCAAATCTTTTCTAATACCAACAATATATATTCTCTCCCTTTTTTGAGGAACACCAAAATATGAACTATCCAGAACTTTAGAATAAACATTATAGCCCGCTTCATCAAGTTTTTCATTGATTTGTTTTAATGTGTTGCCTTTGTCGTGATTTACTAGACCTTTAACATTTTCGAATAGAAAATATTTAATCTTTTTTTGTTTCAATATTCTAATCAAACCATAAATTATGGTCCCTCTATAATCTGCAAAACCTTCTCTTTTTCCAGCTATCGAAAAGGTTTGACACGGAAAACCCCCGATCATCAAATCAAAATCAGGTAAATTACTTATATCGATTTTCATTAAATCACCATAATTATTGTTATCTTCAAAAAACACATTATAGGTCATATCAGGATTAGGATCTATTTCAGAATGACCGACACATTGAAGACCATTATTTTCTGCTCCAATTCGACCGGCACCAATGCCAGAACAAAAATCCATAAATTTCATTTTTTTGTTATTTTGTTTCGACATATAGCCTCCTTTTTTTAATCAACTAAATGGAATAAAAACTAATTACTTTTGAATGATTATAACTAGTTATTTAGCAAAATTGATAAAACTTAAAAAAAAATGTAAAAATTTTAAAAAAATAAAGCCTTATATAGAACTTGATTTATTTGTTTTTGATTATTTTAATCATATCTAATTTTTTTAAAAAACATGATTTTTAGATTTTAAAATCGGTAAAAATGTTCTTTCACATGTGAATTATCAAAATAAAGAAACAAAAGGGGGAATTGATTATAAGAGAGCATTATTTCACTGATGATTAAAAGGAATATAAAAAAATATGTTTTTTTGCAACAAAATAAACCCTATTTTTTCAAAAGAACACCTAACTTTCATAAATGCATTTTAAGCAATAGCATTTGAAAGCTTCATTGTGATGAATTTAGAATTAAGGCAAGATAGCTACAACAAAAAAACAACTATAATTCATAAAAAGTTATTTCATAATATCTAATCATGATGGTTGAAAATCAATTAAGAAATATACACATTACAAATTATCTACATATAGAGAATATGTTTACATTTTCGCCAAACATTACAACAAGAAAACGTTGCCATAAAAAAGCAAAATATGTATAAATACTTAAAAAAAGGTATAATATTTAAAACAAATTTTACTGAAAGGAAAATAAATATGAAAATATTAGTAGTAGGTGCAAACCATGCCGGTACATCTTTTATGAGAACTTTAAAAACAGTTAATAAAGATGCTGAGATTGTTGCATACGACAGAAACACAAACACATCATTTTTAGGTTGTGGAATTGCTGTTTGAGTAGCCGGAGAATTTGATGAACCAGGCGGATTATTCTATTCATCGCCTGAAATTTTAACAAATGACTATGGCATTAACTTAAAAACAAACCACGAAGTTATTGCTATTGACAAAGACAAAAAAGAAGTTACAGTTGTTGAATTAGCCACAGGTAAAAAATTCACAGACAACTATGACAAATTAATTTTTGCTGGTGGTACATGACCAATTGAGCCAGACATTAAAGGAATTAAATACAAAAATATTGTTTTATCAAAACTATACCAACACGCTCAAGATTTAATTGAATACGCAAACAATAAAGAATTTAAAGATGTTGTTATTGTTGGTGCAGGTTACATTGGTGTTGAATTAGTAGAAGCTTTCAACATTAAAGGTAAAAATGTAAGATTGATTGATGTTAACCCTAGAGTTGCAAGCAATTACTTTGGTAGCGAATTTACCGATATTATGGAAGACAATATGCGTAAAGAAGGTGTTAAACTTTCATTAGGCGAAAAAGTTGTTGAATTTAGATCAGCAGATGGCGTTAATGTTTCAACTGTTGTTACAGATAAAGGTGAATATAGAGCTGATTTAGTTGTTATGTGTATTGGCTTTAGACCAAGAACAAACGCTTTAGAAGGTGTTGAAAAATTACCTAATGGCGCTATTGTAGTTGATGAATTCCAAAGATCAGTGTCAAATGAAGACATTTACGCAATTGGTGACTCATGTGCACTAAAACACGTTGTTACAAACGACAACAGACACGTTGCATTAGCAACTAACGCTGTTAAATCAGGTTTAGTTGCTGCTCTACACATCGCAGGATTAAACATTCCTTTCCCAGGAGTAGCTGGTACAAACGCAATTAATGTATTTGATTGTCATTACGCCGGAACAGGTTTAACAGAAGAAATGGCTAAAAGAAATGGTTTTGAAAACGTAGCTTCAGTACATTTCGAAGATATGGATAGACCCGAATTCATGAGCAATGCAGAAAAAGTTGCAATCACTATTGTTTATGACAAAGAAACATTAAAACTATTAGGAGTTCAACTAGGTTCATGAGGCTCAACTGTTCACGCCGAAACAGTTTACATGTTTGCTTTAGCAATCCAAAAAGGTTTAACATTACCTGAAATTGCATTAACAGACGTATTCTTCTTACCACACTTCAATAAACCATTTAACTTCTTCTTAGTTCCAATGTTAAAAGCATTAGGCCTAAACTACAAAAAATAATTATTTAACCAAGCTTTATGCTTGGTTTTTCATTTTAAAATATCATTCAGTATTCAACAACATTGATATAGGAGGATAAAAAATAAACCCGAATCATAACGATTTGGGTTTTTGTTAAAAACTATTAATTTATGAAAAAGATATTTCGTTGTAATCAAGGATTAAAAATAAATTTACGTTAAATAAAATTTTATTTTTTAAACATTTTTTTGTTCTTAAAATATGCTAGCAATATTTTTTTCTTAATGTCTTCCACATTGAAAACTGAGTATGTGGCTTCATATGTTTCCCTTAATGCAGTTCGTGCAGTTTTTCAACCTGCACCGTCAGTAATTCAAACAAATTTGAATTTTTCCTCATTGCGCGTTTCATCTGCTATACTTTTATAACTTCTGGCAGTCTCATTCAATTTTGAACCGCCCGTACTATAAAAGTTGCATTCTATTCCATAATAAATACTGTCTTCGAAGACAATAAAATCAAACTTTTTATTGTCTTGTATATTTTTATTTTCAATCTCAACACCAAGACTAGATAGTGTACACTGTTTAAATAAATTTTTATTCAGAACGTAGCCGAATTTAACTAGCGAATCCTCTACAAGATTTTCCATTAATTTGCCAGTTCTATTTTTTCTTGCATTAGTGTCTAAACCAACTTCTAAGCCGTAAATATAATCCTTTATATTTGTTATTTCTTTATCTTTGAGAATTTTCAAAAAACCAGTGTTTTTCATCAATTCAACACAACGATCAATATTCGAATTATCTAATTCATCGAAAAATATTTTATTTCCATCTTCAGCTTCAATAAATTCGTTTTGTTTTATTCTTTTTGCTAGTAGTAATGGTAGAATTTTCAACAAATTTGGGTTTTTCATTAATATTTTTTTAAAATCTTTTTCAATATTGTTAGAACCTATTAATGAATTTAAAATTAATAATTCGTTTTCAATTATTTTTACATTATTACGGACTTTTGCAAAATCAACAAAATAGTCATATGAATATATCACTGACTTAAAGGTTTTTAATCAATCTTCAAATTTTGGTCTCATTCTTCCCCTCAACTACTTTTATTGTACATAGAAATATTTCAGAAATCTAAATATATGTAAAAGATAAATTAGTAGTTTGTGATTATAACTTCTTCAACATCCTTACGTGTATCAATCTTAGAACCAATCAATCTCTTGACAAAAATTGTTTCGATATTATAGTTTTTAAACAAATTTTTAATAAAGGTCGAACCGTGATTGCTAATCATTACTTTAACACCTTTTTTTGTTAAAGAATCAACTATTTCTTTCAGTCTCATTTGGTCACTAACATAAAAATTTTCTTTAGTGTAAGATGTAAAAGATTTTCGGTCATCTAAGTCAGAATATGGAGGGTCTAAATAAACAAAATCATTCATATCCGCAAACTCCAACACTTTTTCGAAGTCCAAATTTAAGATGTTTTTGTTTTTTTCTTTTAATAACTTATGTATAGAAACGAAATTATCATGGTCAATAAGATTAATATTGGCTTTTTTACCTGAAGGAACATTGAAAAATCCACTTTTATTAACACGATAAAGACCATTAAAACATGATTTATTAAGGTAAATAAATCTTGCTGCTCTTTGGACACGAGACCATTTTAAAAAATCAGGTTTTCTATCTTGGTTTCTGATTTCGTAAAAATAGTTTTCATTATGGTTTTTCATATGAATTTGTAATAACTTAATTAACTCATTATATTCATCATTATTGCTAAAACATTTATACGTATCTATCAATTCACTATTGATATCATTCAAGATAAAATCGTGGGGCTGAATATGAAAAAAAAGCGAACCGCCACCCACGAAAGGTTCGATATATTTATTGTATTTATTAGGCATTTTTGCCACTATTTTTGAGATTAATTTAGTTTTACCGCCAGCTCATTTTACGAATGGTTTCATATTCACACCTTTCTAATATATTTACATTATACAATGCTCTATCTTTCGCATAGATGAAATTAATTTTTATAGTAAGAAATGTGTCATGTAAGAAACAAAAATGTCCTCGTAGTATAAGAAACAAAAAAAGCCTTTTTGATAATATTTTATTGTGATTTAAATGACAATGATATTTATGAAAATTACCAAGTACAAAACCAATGAAAAATTAGATAAATATGATTACAAAACAAAATTAAAAAATAAATTAATTGCATTGCAAAATTACTTAAAAAATACAAAATGGTCGCTAAAAAAGATAGCAGAAGTTATTAAAATTTCGTACTCGGCAGCTAAAAAATATAAAAAAATATTGCTTCAAAATTATGATGAATCAAAAAATGAAATTTTAATCAAATTAAATCACGGCAACGAGAAAAATAAACATGCTCTTAAATTGTCTGACAATCTAATTCGCTACACCATAAAAAAAATGATAGGCTATGATTCAAAATTTATCAAAGATGAAGATAAAGATCATTTAACAATCAGTTTTAGGAGGTATTACGATGAAGTATTACCTACTTCAATTAAAAAGCAAATAACATATCCGTATTTTATTAAACGTTGCTCCGCAATGGGTTTAACAAAACCTACTCAAACGGCCAAAACTAAAAGAAGAATTGCAGCTATATTAAGAAGTAAAAACAAAGAGAAAGACGACAGTGAGTATTTGTTAATTCAACAATTATCCAAAATCAACGAAAAGGTTCAGTTGGGAAGATTACTGAATCACCACAAATATGAATTTGGCGAAATAGTTGAATTAGACGCTTGTAGCGAAGCTTGAATTAAACATTTAAATGATTTTCATATCTATTTAGCAGTAGATTCGGGAACTAAAAAGATTCTATCTTTATACGCCGAAAAAGAAGAAACAACATTGGGTTATATGAAACTATTAGAACAACTTTTTGCCCGATATGGCTATCCAATAGGCTTAAAAACTGATAGAAGAACTACTTTTTTCGCCAAACAGGAAAATAATACACCGATGGCAAAATGACTCAA
>NZ_JAOAOI010000017.1:0-7071 GCF_025209835.1 Mycoplasma sp. HS2188
AGTACAAAAGTACTTCGCTCGACTTGCATGTATTAGGCACACAGCCAGCGTTCATCCTGAGCCAGGATCAAACTCTCGAAAAAATTGACTTCGTCATGTTTATATATCTAGTTTTCAAAGAACGATTTGCATTGTTAAGAACAATTGCTATATAATGTTAGCACATTTTTTAATTTAGAAAAAATATTTTTTAAAATTTTTTTAGTGCTTGTTTTACGGACATATCTCACAATTGCCGTGATATAAATATACATTATTATTGATAAGATCAAAACATTTTTTTTATTTTTTTTAATCAGTTATTTAAAAATAAAAAAATAGCAAAATATAATAAGGTACAAATTTTAATATTAATATTAATATAAGTATTAATTAGATCATAATTTTTGGTTGATTAAAACTGTATTTACCTTTTGAAAGCAACTAAAATTAGCATGTTGTTTAATAGATTTTTATGCCTTCATTCCAAAATAAATTACATATTGGCGATAAAAGCCAAATTTTTTTTATTTTTTTGTAGCGTTTTGGCAACTATTTTGCTCCCAATAAGCGAAATAAAAATAAAATATCAAATAAATTTAAGTCTGTTTTCGATAAATAATTTGTTTATTTAGAAAAAATAAAACGTTAATTTAGGAAAACGGAGCAATAAAATCAAAAATAATTATTTAAGAGTAAAAAAACGCCTATATATGATTTTTTATTTGTTTTGCTACATTCGCATAAATAAAATGGTATATGTAGCAAAAACTAATGTTTTTATTTTAGAATTTACTAATTGCCGTTAAATATAGGCCTAAAAAATTAATACGTATTATGTATAAAAAAAATTTTTGCAAAAAACTAAAATTCACAATCAAATTTACTATAATAAATTCGATAATTTTTTATCAATCTTTACATTAGGAGAATACAGATACTATGAAAATGAAAGCATTAGTTTACCATGGCGACCACAATATCTCGCTAGAAATGGTAGATAAACCAGTTATTCAAAAACCAACCGACGCAATTGTTAAAGTAACAAAAACAACAATTTGTGGAACTGACTTAGGTATTTATAAAGGAAAAAACCCAGAAGTTGCTTCAGGGAGAATCCTAGGACACGAAGGAATCGGTATTGTTGAATCGGTTGGTGAAGCCGTTTCAAACATCAAAGTTGGAGACAAAGTCTTAATTTCATGTGTTACACCATGTGGAAAATGTGACAACTGTAGAAAACAACTATACTCACACTGTCGTGAAGACGAAGGTGGATGAAAATTCGGTTACATGATTGACGGTACACAAGCCGAATTCGTGAGAGTTCCTTTCGCTGATAACAGTTTATACAAATATCCAGAGACAATTTCAGATGAAGTAGCAGTTATGTTATCAGATGCATTACCAACAGGACACGAAATCGGTGTTAAATATGGTAATGTAAAACCAGGTGATTCAATCGCTATTGTTGGTGCTGGACCTGTTGGAATGGGAGTTTTATTAACTTCACAACTATACTCACCAGCAAACATTATAGTAATTGACTTTGACGAAAACAGACTAAAATTAGCTAAAGAATTAGGAGCAACCCACACTATTGTTCCATCAGATAATCTATTGGCCGATGTTCAAAAAATCGTTGGTGCTGACGGAGTTGATGTAGCCATCGAAGCTGTTGGTATGCCTCAAACATGAGACACATGTCAAAAAATCGTTAAAGCCGGTGGTCACATCGCTGTTGTTGGAGTACACGGTAAAAAAGTAGATTTTGACGTTCAAAATCTATGAATCAAAAACCTAACCATCACAACTGGATTAGTTAACACCAATACTACACCATTATTAATCAATGGAGTTTCAACCGGAAAATTACCTGTTTCAAAACTTATTACTCACAAATTTAATTTAAGTGATATGATGGAAGCCTACAATACTTTCTTAAACGCAGCCGATACTAAAGCAATGAAATTGCTTATCGATGCTGAAAAATAATTAATATATAAAAACATAAAGCTCTTGGCTTTATGTTTTTTATATCAATTCCGTGATTGTCGTGGCGATAGCATTAGTGTCATTAGCGCCAATTATTTTTTTAGCAGCACTTTTAGCCTCGAATGTACCATTGCCCATGGCAATTCCTAAACCGGCGTTTTTTAGCATTTCAACATCGTTGCCCGAGTCACCAAAAGTAACAATGTTAGCAATATCTATTTTGGCAAGCTCAGCCACTTGTTTTAACCCACTTCATTTATTGTTATTTAGACCATTAATATCAATATAAACCTCATTAGTATATTTAACTTCATAATTAGCACCAATTAGACTTTGATATTTTTCATAAACTTGATAAATTTCTGTTTTATCACCACGTAAAGCAATTTGAATTATATTGTCTTTGTTTTGTTTGGCAAAATTTTGCGTTTGCTCAAGTGTGGCCAAATTCAAAACTTTTGCTAGGTCCATTCTGTTTTGTTTGTCGACTCATTTGGCACTCGATAAATTATTAATGTATCATAATGAATTTGTTGATGTATCTACTCGCAATAAAAAGTCGCTATCTTTTGTTGTTTGTAAAGCAAGATCGAAAGCATCCAAATTAACTTTAGCAAAAATTCTTACTTGCCCTGTTTTAACTTCATACAGAATCGAGCCGTTTGAGCCTAAAATATATTCAAAAAGATTGATTTTATCGCCCAAAGCTTGAATAATATTATTAAGTGCTCTCCCAGTGCTTATAACATTGTAATGACCGCTTTTTTGAACTTTTGCTAGGGCTTCAGGAGTGTCTGCATGCATCGAATTATCTTTAACAAACAAAGTCCCATCTAGATCGTAAGCAAATATTTTCTTCATAAATCTCCTTAATTATCATAATTTTAACAAACTTACCAGCTCTTAAAATAATTACAGACAAATAATATAAAAATTACCACAAAAGCATTACCTAAAGAAATATTACTAGCTTAGCGAACTAGTTTTTAACCAATATAATATGAATAAAACATTGACAATCATTATTCAAATTGTATTTTTTAGATATGTTTTGTGATTGCTTCTGTTCAAACGCTCCCTTTTTAGTGGGAAAAACATAAAACAAAACAAAAAACGCCAGCCATTTTAGCGGTTGGTGTTTTTTGTTAATAATTATTGTTCTTTGAGAATTTTTCTAGATGAAATAATGGTTAATAAAATTAGTGAAGAAATAATTACAATAGCTAAAATTGAAATAATAGCAATATTATTACTATTGTTTATAGATTGTTTTTTATCTGTATTAGATGGTGCTGGAGTTGTTTTTTCTTCATTGGGACTTTGTTTTAATTTAGCTAATTCGTCACGTAATTTTTGGTTTTGTTTTTCTAATTCTTCTAATTTTTCTAAATTAGCATTATGTTGTTGTTTAGCTGCCTCAATTGCCGCTTGATTAGCTTTAATTAATTCTTGAGCATTAGTTAAATCAGTATTTTTTGTATTTAGCTCTTGAGTGATGTGTTTTATTTTGTCTAATAATGCGTTAACAAAGTCAATATTTGCAAGTGCATATTTTTCAAAAGTTGAATTTTGGAAATAATGAGAATCTGGACTATATGAGTGATCATCAATGAATTTTTGTAAAAGATTGGCCTCTTCTTTATTTAAATGAGGTACAACGGTTAATAATGACGCTGCAACAATGTTCATTCTTTTGAGTTCGGCTTCTAAATTATAGTAAGCAGGATACAAGTCAAGTAAACCTAGCTTGCTTGGTTCTTTAGCAATTTCATTTTTCAATCGATCATATTCTTGGCTAAAGTAAGACTGGATACTTTCGATAACATCGCCATAATTTAACTTAAATGAGTTGAATTCTGAATTATTGATTGCGTTAATATTTTGTAATGCATCATCATAAAGGATTTGTAAATTAGAAATTCTCTCGTTCAATTGGCGTCATAATTCTTCGTATGGGTTTGCATCAGGTTGGTCACTAATTTTAGTCAAAATACTGATTAAGTCCGTATTGTGAGCATTAGTTTTATTGGCTGCTTTTAATTCGTCTTTAATATCTGTAGGAAGAGTGTTTAGTTTGTTAATGATCAATGTTTCAACTTTATTTGATTCATCAAACTTTTGAATCTCACTTTCTAATGCTGCAATCGGTTTAATTAATGTGAAAAGAGAATCAAGGTCATTTTTTTCATTTATACTATCTTTGTGTTCATTAATTTTGTTAATTAGAGCTCGTTTTGTGTTTTTTAAATCATCTGTATTTCACTCATCGGTAGTTGGTAAAATAGCAATATTTTCGTCGATTTTAGTTAGGTATGAATCTAACTCTTGATTGAGAATTCGTTTTAAAGTATCAACATTAATGGTATTTGTTGATTCAACTTGTGATTCTGGATCTAATAATTTGATAACAAAATCAATTGTATCGATTTCATTAAGTAATTGTTTGTTGGTTAACAGTGAGTTCAATTTTGAGTCAGTCAATTGACCTTCGTATTGATTAATGAATAGGTCAAAAATCGCTTTTTTTGAACTATCAACGTCACTTCCTGTGTATTTTTCACTGGCTTTAACTTCTCTAGCTTTCGATAAGGCCGCAATAAATTTAGGCAGATTTTTAGAAACATTAGCAAAATCTTCTAATTTTATTTGAGATGTTTCATATAGACGATCATAGTATTGTTGAATTTTGGTATCACTATTTTTAATTTCAACATTATTAAGTTTCGAAAATAAATCTGGCATTATTAAATTATTCAATTCATCAGTAAAATTATCGTAAAGTTTATTGTTTCTAAGACTAATAATAAAATCTACAAATTTGCCTGATAATTCATCATTACTATATAAATTAGTTAAATCAATAAATCAAGGTTCAAATTCATGATACTCTTCGAATGTTCTTATAGAATTGATTTTATCTTTCAAGTGTTTGTCAATTTTTTCAATAATCATTCAATATAAATTATCTTGACCTAATGTATTTTCTTTGTATTTATCTTGTTCGTCAGGTGTTAAACGATCATACTCACCTTTATTTATAAAACCGTTGTATTTAGATCTAACTTCTACATTAAAAGGAAGATATAAATAATATAAAGAAGAGAATTTAGAATATCCCGGATAATTCTCTGGCCAGCCATAAATGTAAGTTGAATTATCAAGGTATGAATAAAAAATTTCCTTTCCGTAAGGGCTCAAATCATTCAAAGTTTTGATTTTATCAAGAATGTGAACATCTTTTTCTCTATCCTCAGCGTCAGTAACAATAATGTTATCAAAAAGGGCTTGATATGAACCGTGATCTTGAATATACTTATTAATATTTTCAACAATTAAATTTTGGAAATAATTATTTGAAATATTTTCGATTGAAATTTCATGTGATTCATTCGTAATTTTATGAACTAATAAATTCGATCTTATAATAAGATATATTATCTCTAATAAATGCTTGTATTTTTTTCAATTATCAATTGTATTTTGTCTAGTTTTAATATAAGTCTCATCATACCAGTCTACAACTTTTTTAATAAGTAATTTAAATGAATGATAGGTGTCATTGGCATTATCGTTTTCGTCTTTTTCAACTAGTAATGAATCAGATATATGTGCAGCAACATTAGTATGGAAATTGACCGTGTTTCCTAAGTTATAAGTGTTAAAAAACTCTTTATTAACCACTAGTTCAGAATCCAAGTTATTAATAAAATTAATATATTGAGAGTAATTTTTTAAAACAGTCTGTCTAAATTCATTATCTTTTCGTTTTTTAACCGGCATATCTGAATTATTATGTCTTAATAGATTTAAAATTACCGGCGCAGGTTCATATAGTGGTGTCAAATTTAGCCTACTATAAGGATTTGACGATTCATAAGAGTGTCATCCCGTAGCTAGAGTCAAAAAGTCAATAGGGGCTTCGTATTTTAAATATATATCGTGATTATAAGCATTTTGTTGATTTAAATAAAGATCATTTTCTTGAGTTATGAGTAAACTAAAAAACAATGAAAATCAATTAGAGGACATGCGTGTTATCGAATTAATATTATTATCTGCGTCAAATAAGTTCAAAATAAGATCATTATCATCTAAAGTTTTTTGAATGCTAGCGTTACTAGATGTGAACTTTCGTCTTGAAATATATTTAGTCAAAACATCAGCCCTGTCCGTAAAAATCGCTAGGTTTTTATATCTTTTAGTTGAATATTCACTTGTACTTAAATTGTTCAAAACCTGACTTGCAGCTCACGCTTTTTTCTCATTTACTTCTTGTGAAGCGGGAAATGTTTGGATTTGCGCGCCGAAAAAGTTTGTTGCCAAATCCCGATAAATTTCTGTTAATTTTTCACCTAGTTTACTTGTTGTTAAGTTCTCAATGGTAAATAAAGATTTAGGTAAAGAAAATAAGTAATAATTCGCGTTATCTAAATATTCGGTAGAAATAATTTTGGGATTTGTCTCTCCATTTTCTTGAACTTTATAATTTTCGTTAATTAACTTTAGATATTCATTATATTTTGTGACAAATTGTTTAAAAGCGTTTCTAAAATTTTCGTTTTCATAAAGATTTTTAGAATGCGTAAAAAATTAGTGTGTAAAAAAGCTGCAACCTACTTGCAGCTTTTTTGATTTTAAAAAAAATTAGTAAATGAAAAGGAGGGAACAACACCCCCCCCTGAAATCTAAATATATTATACCACAAAAATGTTGTTCCCAACTTTTCATTTTCTAAAAAAACAAAAATTTTTTTAGGAGTTATTATGAGTGTTTGAAGCAATTTAGATTTGATGGAGAAAGAAGGTCAGCAAGAAGAAATTAGAAATTTTTACAGCAATGTAAATTTTGTAAAAAAATATGATCGCAAAGTTTATGATAAACAAAACTTTGAGCATGTTTGAAAATTCATTAAAAATGCGAAGTTGGTTATTTCACGAAGTTGAAAAAATAAATTAGCTGGTAATGAAGTTTTGGTTAAAGTTTTTATGACTATTAGAATGTATAAAAAACTAAATTGTGAGATAAGTAAAAATGATTTAGTTTCGCAACTTGGTTTTAAGAAAACGACGCTGAATTTAGCCATTAAAAAACTTGTTG
>NZ_JAOAOI010000018.1:0-4781 GCF_025209835.1 Mycoplasma sp. HS2188
TCATTGAAATGTATAAAATACACATTACTTTTAAACCTATCGATTTATTAGTATTGGTCAGCTCAACATATCGCTATGCTTACACATCCAACCTATCAACCTCATAGTCTATAAGGAATCTCAAGGGAATACTAATCTCTGAGGAGGCTTCCCACTTAGATGCTTTCAGCGGTTATCCTTTCCGTACTTAGCTACCCAGCTATGCTCCTGGCGGAACAACTGGAACACCAGTGGTACGTCCGTTTCGGTCCTCTCGTACTAAAAACGGCTCTCATCAATATTCCAACGCCCACATCAGATAGGGACCGAACTGTCTCACGACGTTCTGAACCCAGCTCGCGTACCGCTTTAATGGGCGAACAGCCCAACCCTTGGAACCGACTCCAGCTCCAGGATGCGATGAGCCGACATCGAGGTGCCAAACCTTGCCGTCGATGTGATCTCTTGGGCAAGATAAGCCTGTTATCCCCAGGGTAACTTTTATCCGTTGAGCGACTGCCGTTCCATGACGTACAGCCGGATCACTAAGTCCTGCTTTCGCACCTGCTCGACTTGTAAGTCTCACAGTCAAGCACACTTCTACCTTTGCGCTCTGCATACGGTTTCTGACCGTATTGAGTGTACCTTTGAACGCCTCCGTTACTCTTTAGGAGGCGACCGCCCCAGTCAAACTACCCGCCACGCACTGTCCTCCCACCTGATTATGATGGCAAGTTAGAAACTCAACATAACAAGGGTGGTATTTCAAGGTTGACTCCACTAGAACTAGCGTCCTAGCTTCAGCGTCTCCCACCTATCCTACACATGTTAGACCAAATTTCAATACGAAGTTGTAGTAAAGCTCCATGGGGTCTTTTCGTCTTGATGCGGGTACCCAGCGTTTTCACTGGGACCATAATTTCACCGAGTCTAGTGTTGAGACAGTTGAGAGATCATTGCGCCTTTCGTGCAGGTCAGTATTTAGCCGACAAGGAATTTCGCTACCTTAGGACCGTTATAGTTACGGCCGCCGTTCACCCGGGCTTCATTTCAACGCTTCGCATAAGCTAACGCATCCACTTAACCTTCGGGCACTGGGCAGGCTTCACCCCCTATACATCACCTTGCGGTTTAGCAGAGAGCTGTGTTTTTGATAAACAGTTGCCCCTCATAATTTTCTGTGGCTCACTTTCGTGAGCACCCCTTCTTGCGAACTTACGGGGTCATTTTGCAGAGTTCCTTAACACTAGTTTTCTCGCTCGCCTTAGAATACTCATCTTGGGGACGTGTGTCCGTTCTCGGTACAGGTTTCCGTAATATTAAAGTTTAGAAGCTTTTCTTGGAAGCATGAAATCAACTAATTCAACTAAAGTCTATGCGTCATAGCTCCCGGTTAATGAATTGCGGATTTGCCTACAATTCCCAGTTACTATTTGCCCCTCAATCCAGTAAGAGGTAAGTTTATCCTTCTCCGTCACTCCATCACTATTACAGAAAGTACAGGAATATTAACCTGTTGTCCATCGACTACGCCTGTCGGCCTCGCCTTAGGTCCTGACTTACCCTGGGTGGACGAACCTTGCCCAGGAAACCTTCCCCAATAGGCGTCGCAGATTCTTACTGCGAATCGTTACTCATACCGGCATTCTCACTTCTTAGCGCTCCACTAGTCCTCACGGTCTAGCTTCACCGCCCTAAGAACGCTCCTCTAACGTACATAAATGTACCCGTGGCTTCGGTTTCGTGTTTTAGTCCCGTTAAATTATTGGCGCAGGGTCTCTTGACTAGTGAGCTATTACGCACTCTTTAAAAGATGGCTGCTTCTGAGCCAACTTCCTAGTTGTTTATGAAACCCCACAACCTTTCTCACTTAACACGAATTTGGGACCTTAGCCGACGATCTGGGTTGTTTCCCTCGCGAGCCGGGACGTTAGCACCCCGGTTCCGACTGCATGGCAATACATGATGGTATTCAGAGTTTGATTATAGTCAGTACCGCTAGGCGCGGCCATTCCACATTCAGTGCTTTACCACCATCATTTAACACCACACGCTAGCCCTAAAGCTATTTCGAGGAGAACCAGCTATCTCCAAGTTCGATTGGAATTTCTCCGCTATTCACAAGTCATCCGGGCACTTTTCAGCGTACTACGGTTCGGCCCTCCACTTGGTGTTACCCAAGCTTCAGCCTGCTCATGAATAGATCACCTGGTTTCGGGTGTATGCCATCGTACTAAAGCGCCCTATTAAGACTCGATTTCTCTACGGCTCCGCTTTTTTCTGCTTAACCTTGCACGATAACATAACTCGCCGGTCCATACTGCAAGATGTACGCCATCACCCTTAAATGGGCTCTGACTAATTGTAAGTAAGTGGTTTCAGAATCTATTTCACTCCCCTCCCGGGGTTCTTTTCACCTTTCCCTCACGGTACTTGTTCACTATCGGTGTCTGGTTAGTATTTAGCCTTACCGGATGGTCCCGGCAGATTCAGACAGGGTTTCACGTGCCCCGCCCTACTCAGGATACAGTCAAGAGATTAAATAATTTCGCTTACAGGGCTATCACCTTCTATGGCGCATCTTCCCAAATGCTTCTGCTATCATTTAATTTTGTAACTCTGTGTAGACTGTCCTACAACCCCATTATAAAATGGTTTGGGCTCTTTCTCGTTCGCTCGCCGCTACTGAAGAAATCATTTTTTATTTTCTTTTCCTCATGCTACTAAGATGTTTCAGTTCACATGGTGTCTCGCTCGACTTCCTATGTATTCAGAAGAAGGCAACTAGGCATTACCCTAGTTAGGTTCCCCCATTCGGAAATCCCCGTTTCGTAGCTCATATCCAGCTCCACGAGGCTTATCGCAGGTAATCACGTCCTTCATCGACTTCCAGACCCAAGGCATCCACCACAAACTCTTACTTATTTAAAAGTATGTCCTTAATTTATAAAATTAAGATTTCCTATTGTTGTTATGATGTGTATTTTAAGACATTTCAATGAGTTATATTAATATAACTACTCGATGAATCAAAACAAATTAACCAAATTAATTTATTGTTTGATGTCGTTGTAATATTTTAAAATAATTACTATTCAGTTTTCAAAGAACGAATTGAGAGTCGTCCTCTCAAAACTAGATATATTGCTTACGACCTAATAAGCCATGACAAGTTTTATAAATATAAAGTAGGTCTGAATTAAGGTTAGTGTATCGATATTAAATCGATTTTGTACTCCGTAGAAAGGAGGTAATCCATCCCCACGTTCTCGTAGGGATACCTTGTTACGACTTAACCCCAGTCACCAGTCCTGCCTTAGGCAGTTTGTTAATAAACCGACTTCGGGCATTACCAGCTCCCATGGTTTGACGGGCGGTGTGTACAAGACCCGAGAACGTATTCACCGTAGCGTAGCTGATCTACGATTACTAGCGATTCCGACTTCATGGAGTCGAGTTGCAGACTCCAATCCGAACTGAGACCGGTTTTTTGTGGTTTGCTCACTGTCACCAGGTTGCTTCACTTTGTACCGGCCATTGTAGCACGTGTGTTGCCCCACTCGTAAGAGGCATGATGATTTGACGTCATCCCCACCTTCCTCCCGATTACTCGGGCAGTCTTCTTAGAGTGCTCAACTAAATGTTAGTAACTAAGAACAGGGGTTGCGCTCGTTGCAGGACTTAACCGAACATCTCACGACACGAGCTGACGACAACCATGCACCATCTGTCATTCCGTTAACCTCCACTATATCTCTATAGCTTTGCGGAAGATGTCAAGAGTGGGTAAGGTTCTACGCGTATCTTCAAATTAAACCACATGCTCCACCGCTTGTGCGGGTCCCCGTCAATTCCTTTAAGTTTTATTCTTGCGAACGTACTACTCAGGCGGATCATTTAATGCGTTAGCTGCGCCGATGAGTTCCCCATCAGCTAATGATCATCGTTTAGGGCGTGGACTACCAGGGTATCTAATCCTGTTTGCTCCCCACGCTTTCGTCTCTCAGTGTCAGTGTATGTCCAGTTAGCTGCCTTCGCCATGTTGGTGTTCTTCCTTATATCTACGCATTTCACCGCTTCACAAGGAATTCCGCTAACCTCTACATAACTCTAGTTTACCAGTATCCAACGCGGTTTGGGGTTGAGCCCCAAAATTTAACGCCAGACTTAATAAACAACCTACAGACGCTTTACGCCCAATAATTCCGGATAACGCTTGCAACCTATGTATTACCGCGGCTGCTGGCACATAGTTAGCCGTTGCTTTCTAATAAGGTACATTCAATACAGTGGCATTTCCTACACTGTTTTTTATTCCCTTACCACAGCAGTTTACAACCCATGAGGCCTTCATCCTGCACGCTGTGTCGCTCCATCAGACTTTCGTCCATTGTGGAATATTCCCTACTGCTGCCTCCCGTAGGAGTCTGGGCCGTATCTCAGTCCCAGTGTGGCGGTTCAGTCTCTCAACCCCGCTAAACATCATCGCCTTGGTGGGCCGTTACCTCACCAACTAGCTAATGTTGCGCACCCCGCTCCTCCAGCGATGCTTTAAGGCACCTTTTATATTTCGGTCATGCGACCAAAATAAGTATTTGGTATTATCAGTTGTTTCCAACTGCTATTCCAAACTGAAGGGTACGTTGAGTACGTGTTACTCACCCATTCGCCGCTAAGTACAAAAGTACTTCGCTCGACTTGCATGTATTAGGCACACAGCCAGCGTTCATCCTGAGCCAGG
The DNA here is from genome assembly GCF_025209835.1 of Mycoplasma sp. HS2188. Taxonomy (NCBI): domain Bacteria; kingdom Bacillati; phylum Mycoplasmatota; class Mollicutes; order Mycoplasmatales; family Mycoplasmataceae; genus Mycoplasma; species Mycoplasma sp. HS2188. The sequence continues at coordinate 4,721 of NZ_JAOAOI010000018.1, forward strand.
ATCAAACTCTCGAAAAAATTGACTTCGTCATGTTTATATATCTAGTTTTCAAAGAACGATT
>NZ_JAOAOI010000019.1:0-4546 GCF_025209835.1 Mycoplasma sp. HS2188
GCAGCCGAAGCCACAGGAAAACTAAATCAAAAAATGATCTTGGTTGAAAATAAAATTAAGTCACTGCTGCCAAGTGATATTAAGACCGCTTTAACACAAAAAATTAATCAAATTAAAACTGATAAGAATAAACAAAATTACAATGAACTAGCAGCACTATATAAACAAGCGTTAGATAGAGCTAAAGTTGATGCAAAATTAAGTCAATTAAGAGAAAAAATAAAGAAAGTAAAAGATCTTTTACCTTCAAATGATGATAAAAAAGCTCATCTTGAAACTCTATTTAATAACAATAGTTCAATGAGCACATTAGATAATGTTATGAACAAGGTTGATAGCATATTAGAGCGTGAACACACCATAGCTGTAAATCGTGCCAAAGAAGCTATTGAAAAATTACCAGCTTTAGTTCCATCATATAATAGACAAAGCAAATTAAGTGAGGTTGAATCAGAATCTATTACGACAGCACAAGCATTGGAATTGGAAAAAGAAGCAAAAGCAACGAACCAAAGTATACTTACTCAATTGGAAGATGAAATAGTTAAAATGCCAACTAACGCTCGTACTTACTTGAATAATGAAAAAAGCTTAGCAGAGCAAAACTATAATGGTAAACCGAATGCTACTGATAGAAAAACGATTGGTGACAAACTATTAGAATTGCAAACATTAGCAGCAAATACGGTGGAAAAATCTAGTGAATTTAATACCGAAATTGATAAAGCGTTTGCTGATAAAAACGGAAATACAATTAATGTAAGTAAGTATCGTGATGTTTTACAAAAAAGCTTCCGTGATAGTAGTAAAGCTGATACCATTAGTGAAATACAAGGATTAATTAATGGCTTACCAACCTTAAAACGAAATTTTGAAACCGTTAGAGATTATTTCCTAAATGACTTCAACAATGATAAAGATATACCTCAAAACGTTAAGAATATTTATAAAAACGCAATTCAAAACATCACTAAATCAAATGATAACCCAGCTTCAAATTCGTATTCTACTTTCGATGAAATCAATGGTTACTTGGTAGGTGATGCTGACTCATTGTTGAACCAAATGAAGTTCAATAAAACTAAAGTTGAAGCGCAAAGAAATATAAACAGCTTATCGAACAATGGTCAAAAAACCTTCTTACAGCCCGAATTAGATAGAGTGCACGGAACAACCCCCGAAAACATAAAATGGCTTGAAGACATAAGAGATGAAGCGAGTGGTCTAAAAACAAAATTAAAAAGTGTTAAAACTAAAATTGATATTCTTGATTCAAGAGCGACAGGTATTAAAACCGGCTTAACCAATCAATGAAATTCAACTAATAGATTAGGAAATGACATTAATGAAGATACAGCAGCAACCGCTTATGGTTTAGATAAAAAAGTCGACGCAATTAAAACTGAGTTAGACTTGACAACTGCTGAAATTGAAAAAATAAATGACGTAGGTTATAAAGCTACTTTAGGAACAGAATTAGGCGAAGTAGGTTCAACTTTAGCAAACACTGATAAAACAATCGCTGACTTACAAGCAATTAAAACTAAAGCTGAAAATTGACAAATTGCCTATAGCTCGGCCACAGCAGCTGTAAACGAGTTGAAAGATGATTCGCCACAAAAAAACAATTTAAAACAGAGATTGAATAATAATGGTAAAACACTAAACGATCTAAAATGAATTCTGAAAGAAGCGAAAATCGATAAAGTTCTTGAACCCACAACGGACATTACAGATTTCAACCCTGAAAAAAGAAAGTTAATAAACCAATTAAACGACCTAAAAGCCGATCCTAATTTAGATGTTCCTGAAGACGATTTAAGAAGAATTCAAGAAACAGTAGATAGCATTTACGATGTTACATACTTTATACCAACAACCTATAGTCCATTCAATGAAAATATGACAAGAATATTTAATTGAAAAAAAAGAGATGTTATTGGTTATCTAAAAATTGATAAACTTGAAGGTGACTATTCAAAAGATAAATGATTATATATTGTTGCTAAAAATGAACAAAGTGTAAGAGTTATTTCTGAGCCAATTCGTTTTGATAAAAAAGAATTAAGTTTTACATTCCTAAGAAACAGATTTGTTAAAGACGGCTTGTATTCATTAGAAAAAGTTGTAGTTGCCGATAGCAGTAGAGAAAGTGCTCAAACAATTTTAAGTTCTAATAAGTTGATTAATACAAAATATGCTAACCAAAGTAATTTCAAAGTGCAAAATAACGGAGATATTAAAGCCGAAAATGTAACCCTTCTATTTAGAAATATCCCAGGCAAACGATCAGGAGACCATCCTAATCCAATCGAATTAATCGAAGCAGCTTCAAACAATGAGTTTATTCTATCTGGTTTCAAAACTGAAGGTGTTACCATAAAAGATGGTAGTGTTTCGATCCGTCTAAAAGGTTTAGCTCAAATTGACAAAAATTGATCTTATGTTAGAACAAAACAAGCTATTAAAGAAGAAGAGGAAAAACATCCTTTCAAAGAATTGGATTATGATGCAATTCAACCAAAACCGCTACAACACGATTTAACAATTAATTTTGTAAATATAGAACAAGACGCTAGTGGTAATATTAAATTTAAATTTAATTCTGGAGATCTTAAAGCATTCTATATCTATAACATTGAATCCATAAGCTTTAGAGGATATCCTGATGATGAACCCGCTAAGGAACGAACTTATGTATGGCAACAAGAACATAACGAAAATTCTGAAATTACATTCGTAAATGATAGATATATATCAAATACAAAACCAGCAGATTCATATCTATTTAGTAATTACAATTCATTTATGCTAAATGAATTAAAACCAGATATGATTTATAACAATATAAATTCTACTTTCCCTGAATTTGGTTATACATATGATCATTATGGCTCTGGTGGATATAACATGAATGCGTATGCTGTTGGTCTGAACTATAGCAGAAATTGACACACCGCTGTGTTTTCACACTTGTTTGAATACTTAAATAATGGTGTTCCACAAACAGGAAAAATATTTGACTCATCAACAGGAAGTGAAAAAATAGACCTAAGAGAAAAATGAATTGATTTTATTTCAAATCTAACTGCAACAAAATGAGCAGAACACAAAGTAAACGATTATTGGTGATATAAATCGCCTACCGACACATGATCAGGTTCAGGTAAATCAGCATCATCTATACATCTGGGTTACACTGGTAAAATCTATCTTGAATTATTTAAGTTTACCGACGAAAATAATTCTAGAAATGTATTACTTGCTCCAGTTCTAGGTGGTAGAGATCTAGAAGCTAACATTTATAAATTATTAGCACTTTATACCAATGACATAGAGCAAGTTAAAGAACAATTAAGACAAAATCCAAATGACTTAACTAAAAAAAGAAAACTGCGTGAATTAGAAAAAGAAAAAGAACTTCTATTATCAATGCTTAATAGAACTGGTGAGTATATGGCAAAAGGGGCAGGAACAGGTGTTCCTGTAATGTGACTAAAAGAATACAATATCAACAAGGGTGGTGGTGATTATACTGTTAGTCTGTACACAGAGCTTATTTATAAAAGCATTTACCGCGCGATGAAAAACTTAATCAATATTGGTGACTTTAAGTGAGTCGATATCGATTATAACAATGAGAACATAAGATAAAATTATTTCTATATAAACGCAATCAGACAAAAGTCGAAGAATATTCTTCGACTTTTCTTTTTATAGATTTATCAATTTCTTAACACTAAATAAATCGCAATATTAATATTGAATTTATCTGAGTTAAGCAACAAAAAACTTTTTTAAAAATAAGAAAGGTTTTTGTTTCTTACATGATGGATAACATTTCTACGAGATATTTGTTCGTAAAAAAAAGAATTATAATGTATAAAAGTTATTTTAGTTAAAAATAATATAAATAGCATTACTTTTTTTAATTAGAAGGAGGAAAAATGAAGAAAAAGATTTTAACAACTCTTGCCACAGGAGCGGTTGCTACAACCACTACCGTCGGTTTAATTGCGATCCTAGAAGCAAGATTGGAAAAAGATATATATCCACAAATTAAAGAGGAAGCTTTACTTAAAAAAGTTGGTGAAGTTACTGTTGATGACATAGTCTTTTACTACAAAGATAAAAAAATTGACCCACAAGATTACGGGGTTACCATTTTGTCATACGGTTATAACGATGTTAATGCAGTTGCTGTAGCTGGTATTAAATATAACTTTACAGGTAAAATTAAAAGAAGAGATATCAGTTTAGACTTTGAAACTACTGGTTTTAGAACAGCGAAAGACGATTTGAACGATCCTAATGTTGTAGGATTAGGTGATAAGGATTTAACAGCGGCACACTTCAGTGAAAAAATAAACGAACTAAATCAAGAAGCGGGACAAGATCAAAGCAAATTGCTAAAATTAGCAAAAATGTTAATTGGCAATATGTTAAATCAAGATCAGTACGACTATCATTTTAGTGATATCACTTATGATGAAAACGAAAATGTAACATTCCGTGTAAGAGCGACTTACAAATTAGAGCCAAAAGA